>CBDUAX010000044.1:0-14818 GCA_965365235.1 uncultured bacterium | reverse complement strand
GCGGCCAACGACGACGGCACCTTCAAGAGTTTGGATGACCTTGGAGCGATCTACCGGGACCGGGCAGGATTGGACCCAGAGGAAGAGGTCGTCGCCTACTGCCGGATCGGTGAACGATCCAGCCACACCTGGTTCGTACTCACCTACATCCTCGGGTACAGGAAAGTCCGAAACTACGACGGTTCGTGGACGGAATGGGGGAACCTGGTCGGGGCTCCGGTAGAGAAGTAAAAAAAGGGCCTTGCTCCTGGAGCGCACGGGCGTAACTCTTCCCCCATGATCGCATTCATCAGCAGTGCCTTTCTGGCCGGATTTGTCGGCAGTCTTCACTGCATCGGAATGTGTGGCCCCCTGGCCATCACCTGTGGGGGACGGGCCCGAGACACCTTTCTCTGGCATGGCGGCCGAACCGCCACGTACGCCATCCTGGGCGGCCTGGCCGGAGCGTTCGGATCGATGATGCCTGGGCCGGGGTGGGTAGTCCCGGTCCTCTCTACACTCCTGATTTTCTGGTTCGCCGCCGGCTTGGCGGGGCTGATTGAAGAACCGCACGTGAGCATTCCCGGGGTGAAGCACCTCACAACGAACCTCGCCCGGCGAACCAATTTCCTGGCCCGTTTCGGGTTCGGGATGGCCACAGGCCTGCTTCCCTGCGGTCTGGTCTACGCCGCCCTGGGGATCCCCGTGGCGGCGTCGGACCCGGTTGTGGGAGCGCTGGCCATGACAGCGTTCGGAGTCGGGACCATGCCCGCCCTCACCGCCGTGGCCATGGGCCTCCGCAGAGTGGTCATGGGGAACCTGGCCCTGAGGAGGATGCTAGCCGCCGGTGTGGTCATCGCCGCCCTTTGGTCCATCGGGATGCGGAGCGGGGTCTTTGGCGGCGGCCCCATGCATCGGCACCATGGAGAACCCGGCGGAGACGCACCGGGGATGGAACACCGGCAGGATGCCGGACCCGGCCCCCAGTCACTCCCGGCTTAGCGTCGCCGCAGCTGCCCGGATGGGAAGACCACCGGACTCTCATTCCCGTCCTGACCCACGGCAGCTACCCCGAAGAGGAAGTTGTCGATGATGACATTTTCCAGGGTGCCTTCCGTGACGTCTCCGACCCATCGCGACCACTGCCACTGCGGAGAGGTGGTGTCGCGCCAGTAGAGCTTGTACCCGGCCAGGTTCGGATCATCCTGGGGATCCCAAGCCAGGACGGTGGAAGGCCGGTTCGCTCCCCCGATCAGGACATTCTCCGGTTTGATGGCCGTATAGTCGAAGTCCACCCACTCCACTACGTCCCCATACTCGATCCCGTTCTCGAGCCGGATGTCCTGGTGCTGACGGTTGTAGTTCTCGTGGGTCTCCATGATTCGGACCCCGGTGAACCCGACATCGTTGAAGGGTCTGTGATGGCCACCCCGGCCGAACCGGTCCAACCGGTAGACCATGATCGCTTCCAAGGTCGGGAAATAGAGGTCGGCGACCCGGTCCACATATCGAGCGCTCTGTCGTGATGGACCATCCCCCTCGCCCGCGAGGGTCCGCCGCCGCCGATAATCGCCCAACTCGTCGGTATAGGGGTTCGGTTCAGAGAACACACGGAAGGTGGTGTTGTCCTTGATGCCGTCGATCCCTTCGGTGTTTCCGATCATGTCGTTGTTGAGAACCGCCACGATGTCCCACCCCTCCTCCATGGCCACCGATGCCATATGGCGTCCCCCCAGAAGACCCTGCTCTTCACCGGATAGCGCCACATAAACGATGCTCGTGGGGAAGGTGTATTTCGTCAGGACCCTCGCAGCCTCCATGGCCCCGGCAGTCCCCGTGGCGTTGTCATTGGCCCCTGGGGCATCGGTCACCGCATCGCTCCCACTGGAGGCACGGGAGTCGATGTCCCCTGCCATGATGACGAAACGATTTGGATACACGGTCCCTCTCTGAATTGCCACTACATTCACCACCCAGGTGTCCTGCGGGATTCGGCCGGACGCCGGGACCAGAGAGCGCTGGTAGGATACCTCCAGACATCCGCCGCAGTCGGCCGAGATTTTGTCGAACTCGGACTTGATCCAACGTCTCGCAGCCCCGATCCCCCGGGTCTCGGAGAGGGTGTCGGAGAAGGTGTTACGGGTCCCGAACCCGGCTAGCGCTCGCACGTCAGCCTCCAGACGGTCCGCCGAGGGAGCCGCCACAATCTCATAGATCCTGGGATCGACCTGAGGTGGGGCCTCACCGACCTGCGCGGAGAGAGGAACGGAGGCCAGGAGCACGAAAAAGAAGCTGGAGATCATGGAATCGCGACGCACGGTGCCCTCGCAGACCAGTGAGAAAGGATATCAAGAAGGAGGAAGGTGGGATCCCGGCCCAGGGGATACAAGATGAGGCCCGGAAAACCTCATGACCCAGAAGGTTGCCGAGGAAGGGAGGGGCGGCACGGCACAGTAGGTCAGTCCCAGAGAATCAGAACCTTTCCGAAGTTCTCGTTCCCTTCCAGACGTCGGTGGGCTGCCGCAGCTTCCTGCGGTGAAAAGGTCGAATCGACGACGGGAACCACCGTACGTGCAGCGAAGAGAGGACAAACCCGGCGTTCGAACTCTCTGGCCAGGGTGATCTTCTCTTCCAACGGACGTGCCCGGAGGACCGTTCCCTTGATGAGCGCCCGCTTGCCCATCAAAAGTCGGAGATCGATTTGGCCCTTGGCGCCCGATGGAACCCCTACCACCACCTGCCGCCCCCCCTGTGCCAGCACTTTCAGGTTGCCCTCCAGGTAGTCCCCACCCACCAGGTCCAGGATCACATCGACGCCATCCCCACCGCTGGCCGCCAAGGCCCGATCCGGCCACTTGTCATCCCCCAGGATGGCCACATCCAAACCCAACCCCAGGGCTCGTTCCACCTTCTCTTTCGTCCGAGAGGTCCCGATGGCCCGAACCCCCGACGCCTGTGCGAGTTGGACCCCTGCCGTTCCCACCCCGCTCCCCACCGCGTGGATCAACACGGTCTCCCCCTCCGACAGCTTCATCTGGAGAAAAAGAGCGTCGAAGGCCGTCATGAACACTTCTGGAATCGCCCCGGAATCCTCCAAGGAGACACCGGCCGGAACCTGAACCGCCGTCCGCTCGTGGACCACCACGAACTCGGCATACCCGCCACCGCCCAGGATCCCCATCACCCGGTCCCCTGGTTTCCAGAGCTCCACCTGTGACCCCACCGCATCCACCGTTCCCGCGTACTCCAGGCCGAGGATATCCTGGGGAGAACCCTGAGGGGCCGGATACCGGCCTACACGTTGGATGAGGTCGGCCCGGTTCACTCCGGACGAACGAACCCTGACCAGGATTTCTCGGTCTCCGGGCTCGGGGCGATCCACCGTTTGGAGCTGGAGTACATCCGGATCACCGAACTCGGTCAGGACCACCGCCTGCATGGATTTCGACATGGGGCAGACCCCCCCTTGGGAAAAGGAAGCCGATTGGCCAAAGTAAGGTCTACATCCTTCGAACCCCAGACCCGTGAGTCCGGCTTCGTGCTCTACCAGATTCTCTCTCTCTTCGGCGCCTTCCTCGTCCTCGTAGCCTACCTGGCAGCCCAAAAAGGGTGGTTGGGTCTGCGGGATCCGTCCTACAACCTGATGAATCTGGTGGGGGGACTCCTTCTTTTCTGGGTGGCCGTGGTGGATCGTCGGGCTGGCTTTATGGTACTTGAACTCACCTGGGCCCTCATCGCTCTTCCGCCCCTCCTCAGGCCACGGAGGCAAGCGACGGAGATTGGACGATGAGCACTCCCTCTCCCTCGTCCGCAGCTTCGAAAACGACTCGTTGAAGGAGCCCGAACCGGATGGAACTCCCCTTTGCACTGAGTAGGCCCTTGGTCTTCTTCGACCTGGAAACCACGGGACTCAGCACTACCTCGGACCGGATCGTCGAGTTGGCCCTCATCAGAATCTCTCCGCAAGGAGACGTGCTGGAGCGGGTGCGACGGTTCAACCCAGGAATCCCCATCTCGCCGGAAGCCTCCGCAGTCCACGGGATTTTCGACGAAGATGTGGCCAATGAACCCCCCTTCTCGGCTACGGCAAAGAGCCTGGCGGAGCTCCTGGACAACTGCGACCTGGGGGGGTTCAACATCCGGCGTTTCGACATCCCCATGCTTCTGGCCGAGTTCAAGCGTGCCGGAATCCTTTTCTCCATCAAGGACCGGCTCCTCATCGACGCCCAGACCATCTTCCACCGTGAAGAGCCCCGTGATCTCTCCGCTGCCGCCCGCTTCTACCTGGGACGCGAACATCGAGAGGCCCATACGGCCCTGGGTGACATCCGGACCTCTGCGGCGGTGCTTTCCGCACAACTGGAGCGGTACCCCGAGATTCCTCGGGATCTGGAGGGCCTGCACGCCTACTGCGACGAAGTGAGCCCCTTTCGGAGCGAGGTAGACCGTTGGTTCCATGAGAAGGACGGCGCGCTGGTTTTCCGGCGGGGAAAACATCGAGGCGAGGCCCTGAACCAGGTGGCCTCCAGCGCCCCGGACTATCTGAAATGGATGTTGGGGGCCGACGACATGGATGAAGAGGTCTTAGCCTTGGTTCGGGAAGCCCTGGGGGGCTGAGGCGGACCCGCGGCGAAGCGCTTCGTTCCGGATCCCCTCCAAATGGGGTCACCGCAGCCGATCCATGCCGGACCCACGCACGGAAGGGCTGCTAGCGCCCCCCAGCCCCTGGTAGCATTTTCCCAACCTGATGACGGCCTTCCTCCCCTCTGAGGAGAAAATTCCATGTCGTTCTCCAAACGTTCCCGGATTCTTCTCGCTTCCGCCCTGGTCCTGAACGGCTTCTGGGGCCCCGAGCTAGCGACCCAGGAAGCGGCCTCCATCTCCAGCGCCGACCTAGGAGCCCTCAAGGCCCGGGTCATCGGCCCGGCGGTGACCGGAGGGCGGGTTCACGATGTCGAGGCTCTGCCGAGTGACCCCTCGACCATTTTTGTAGCCAGCGCCTCCGGCGGGCTTTGGAAAACCACCAACCGGGGCATCACCTGGACCAACGTCTTCGACACCATGGCGGTGAGCACCTTCGGTGACGTGGCCATCGCGCCGTCAAATCCGAGCATCGTCTACGCCGGCACCGGTGAGCAGAACAACCGTCAGAGCACCTCCTGGGGGAACGGGATCTACCGGTCCGACGATGGCGGGGACTCCTGGAAGCACCTGGGGCTGGTGGAAACCCGCCATATCGGCAAGGTAGAAGTCCATCCCGGGAATCCCGACGTGGTATACGTCGCCGCCCTGGGGAACCTTTGGGCCCCCAGCAGCGATCGTGGAGTGTTTAAGAGTACCGATGGCGGCGCCACCTGGGAGAAGGTCTTCTTCGTCGATGAGTTTACCGGTGTCGTGGACATGGTATTGGACCCATCCAACCCCGACGTCCTCTACGCCGCCGCCTACCAGCGCCTCCGGCGAGCCTGGGGATTTAACGGTGGAGGACCTGGGAGCGGGATTTTCAAGACCACCGACGGAGGCGCCACCTGGACGGAGCTGACCAAGGGGATTCCGGCGGGGGACAAGGGCCGCATCGGGTTGGCCATCTCCTACTCCAACCCTCGAGTTTTGAACGCCCTGATCCAGACCGACAACAACGACGAGACGGGGACCTACCGTTCGGAAGACGCCGGATCCACCTGGGAGCGGGTGAATCCCATGAACGGCCGGCCCATGTACTACTCCGAGATCTTCATCGATCCCAACGAGGAAGATCGGGTCTACGTCCTGGCCACCTCCTCACACAAGAGTGAGAACGGAGGAGTCGACTTCGACGAGATCGCCGTCAGGCCCACCTACGACGTCGGGGTGCACGCCGATCACCACGCGCTCTGGATCGATCCCAACGACTCGAACCACCTCTACCTGGGCGGCGACGCCGGCTTCCACGAGAGCTATGACCGAGGGGAGAGCTTCCGGAAAATCAACAACTTCCCCATCGCCCAGTTCTACGCCATCGGGGCCGACATGCGAGACCCCTACTACGTCTACGGCGGGCTCCAGGACAACCACTCCTTCATGGGTCCTTCCCAGACGAGACGTTGGGCTGGCATCGTCAATGATGATTGGCAGCAGGTAGGGTATGGGGACGGGATGTTCTGGCAACCCGATGGAACCGACGACCTCTTCGCCTACGGAACCTCCAACGACGGGACCTACTTCCGCTTCAATCCCATATCGGGAGACATGCTCGATGTGGCCCCCGTCCCTCCGGTGGGAGAGGAGGAGTATCGCTTCGACTGGACCTCCCCGGCGCTGGTCTCGCACCATGATCCTGAAACCGTCTTTGTCGCCGGAAACCGTCTCTTCATCTCCCACGACCGAGGGGAGAGCTGGACCCGCACCAAGGACCTCTCCAAGATGGTGGACCGAGACACCGTACCGCTGATGGGGGTACTGGGCGGGGAGATCGGCATTTCTCGGAACGACGGAACCGGGAGCTACGGCGAGGCGGTGGCTATCGGAGAATCTCCCGTGGACGCCAGAGTCCTGTGGGTGGGGATGGACGACGGAAACCTTCAGGTATCCAGGGATGGGGGTGAGAGCTGGACCGAGGTAAGTGGGAATGTTCCGGGCCTCCCCGCCGGCACTTATGTGAGTCGGATCACACCATCCACCACCAGCCCGGGAACGGCCTATGCCGCCTTCGATGCCCACCGGGATGGTGACTTTTCCCCCTATCTCTTCCGCACCACCGACTTCGGGGCCAGCTGGGAACCTCTGATGAACGGCCTTCCATCCGGCTCTGTGAATGACATCATCGAACACCCGGATAATCCCGACGTCCTCTTCCTCGGCAGCGAACACCACCTCTTCGTCAGCACCGATGCGGGCGTTTCGTGGGCCAAGTGGGAGGGCATGCCGACCACGCACTACGACGACCTCCTGATCCACCCGAGAGAGAAGGACCTGGTCATCGGGACCCATGGGCGGGCCATTTGGGTCCTGGACGACACTCGCCCGCTGGCGGAGTGGACGGCCGAGGCTGCCACGGCTCCAGCTTTTCTCTTCAGCGTCGGGCGGGCCACCATCTTCACCTACTGGAAGGACACGTCTTACCGGGGCCAGGCCGAGTTCGCCGGGGAGAATCCCGTGGATGGGGCCATCATCACCTACCGCCTCGGCCCAGGGGAAGGCGATGCCTTGCTTCGGGTGACCAAAGCAGACGGTACGAAAATTCGGGAATACGAGGTTCCGAGTGGGGACGGCTTGCACCGAATCAACTGGGATCTACGGTATCCGGCCCGACCCGACTCGGACCCGGAGCGTTGGCGCCCCTTCCAGCATGACCAGCTTCCGAGAAGTGTGGGAGCGAGAGGGCACTTCGTCTCACCGGGTACATACACGGTGACGCTGGAGGCCCGGGGAACCACGACCTCCACAACAGTGGAGGTACGGGGCGATCCAGAGCTGCCTCTGACCCAGGCACAGTACGAGGAGAGGGAGGCGTTCCTGAACGACGTTGTGGCCCTCCAACGGGCCTTCACCGAGGTCCTCGGTGCGGCCCAGGGTGGGTTCGGCTTCGGCCGGGGGGAACCGGACCCCAGCCTGAGCGAGGAGGAACGGGCCTTGCAGCAGCACCGCAGGAGGGTCATGGGGGTCTACAACAGCCTGAATGCCAGTGGGGTCAGGCAAGGATCACTCTACCCGCCAACAGAAACCCAACGAGGGATCGTATTGGCCGCCAGACGTGCGCTGAGGGCCTTCCGCCGGTAGTTCGATGTGAAACTGGGGCTGCCGATACCCCGAAAGTTGCGGGGGAAAAAATGGGGCCCGTCACCGACGAAGCGTCGGTGACGGGCCCCAACCCTTTTCGGAGAATCAGGAACAGGCGGGTCCTGTACAACCCTCCAGATTCTCGTTGGAGTTGATTTCCGAATCCGGGAAGGGGAAACAGTAGTCCCTACCCGTAAGGAATGGATCGTTGAGCCGGTCCAGGTCCATGAACCGGCGAGCCTCCAGCCACATCACCACCAGGCGCTCATGGCTCAAGGCAGCCCAGGCCTCATCATCGGTGGCTGCAGTTGCATCGGGCAGGCCAAAAGCAGACCGGACGTAGTTGATCTTGTCCATCGCCCCGGCCCGGTCATTGCCTCGAAGCAGAGCTTCGGCCTCGATGAGGCGCATCTCCCACCCCTTCGCTACGGGGTGGTCGTCCTGACGGTCTTTGTACTTGTCCTGGCGGTAGAAAGGATCTCCGCCGGCCCCGTTTCGCTCTTCGTCCTCCCACGGGGTCCGGGGATCACCCGTCTCCCCCATGGCGGCGATGGGTGTATTCCACACCGTAGCCTGGGTCTGGTCCTGGGTTTCTTCCCAGACCAGGGACGGGTCCTGGTCCGTATACTGGGCATAGTACACGAAGTCGTCCGGCACCTGGGCTGCCAAAGTCGCAGCTTCGGAATACCGGCCCAGGGCGACCAGGACCTGAGCCTGCCCTGCCCTTGCAGCCACGCCGACATCGCCTGAGCCGCTGGATGCCGCCTGGAAGGCTGCCAGAGCCCTGTTGAACCATTCCTCCCGGTCCATCATTGGGCCACCGTCGAAAACATAGGCGCAGTAGTTGTCACCCATCATCCGGTGGACGAACCCGGTCCAGAGGTTCGCTTCGGCGATCTGGTCCGCCGAAGCTCCCAACTCGGAGAGGCGTTCCGCACCTTTCACCGTGGTCCAGGCGGCCTGCATCATGTCGTGAGACATGTAGCTTCCGTCCTCAGGTCGCAGATCTCCCTGGCCTGCGTTGAAGAGCCAGGACCGGGTTCCGGAGAAGGACAGTTCGTCTGAAGCGAGAGCGGAGTGAAGGACCAGGTCGGCGAACCCTTCTTCCACATCTCCAATCAATCCGTTGAGCACCATCTCGATGGCGTCGGGGCTGTTGAGGGCGTCCTCGGAGATCACCCCGGGGTTCACCACGTCGAAATCACATCCAGAAAACGCAAGGGCACAAAGAGTGAAAACCGTCGCACTCAGTTTCCCCCACGCTCTTCTTGTCGTCTTATTCATCGTATTCTCCTCAAATCAGAAGACAACGCGTAGGGAAGCCGAGAAGGAGGTGCCCACCGGGATGTGGTAATACTCCCGGACCGCAAGGGCTACGTCTCCACGAGAGAGCTCCGGATCCAGCCCCTGGTAGTCGGTCCACTTCCACAGGTTCTGGCCAGCTATCGTCAGGGTGGACTGGGACGTGCCAGGGATCAGGTTCTGGGGAATGTCGTAGGTGAGGGAAACCGTCCTGAGCTTGAAGAAATCCGCAGGGAGAATCCAGGAGGCCCACTCTCTGTCGATGCACTGGGACCTCCAGAGGGCGTTCATGGCGTCCTCATTGGGCACATTGCAGGTGGGCCAGAGCCTGGTAATGCTCCCGTCCGGGTTTTCGACGTTCCGCGCCGCGCCCTGCCGCCCTACGGCGGCCATGTGATAGTGGCCATAGGAACCTTCACCCAACCCATAGAGGGTGAACCGCTCCAGGAAGTTGATGCTGGCGCTGAACCCGACGTTGTCCACGGGATAGCTGGGCCCGTAGTACAGGTCCGACTCATATTCCGGGTCGGCGATCTCGTTGGGATTCGTCACCTTGGTGGCGAAGTGTGCAGGGACCGGGTACCCCTCTCGGGCCCACTGCCGCCAGGAAGAGGATCCGATCTGGAGCTTCTCCCCGGCCAGGTCGTTGGCCTCGCTCTTGTTATGGGAGAACTGGGCCGTCAGGTCGACGCTGAGGTTCCGCGACTGATACGGCGTCACCCCCAGCGTGATCTCGTATCCCGTATTCTGGATCTCTCCCACATTGGTGAGCTGGGCCGATGAGAATCCGGCAGATGGTGGGAACTGAACCTCCACCAGGGCGTCCCGGGTCGTGGCGTCGTACCAGGTGAAATCAAAGGAGACCCTGTCGTCCAGGGCGCTACCCTCGAATCCCAGCTCCAACTCCCGGGTCCGCTCCGGTCCCAGGTCCGGGTTCCCCAGGTTGTTCGGGGTTACGCCGGGTTGGTCTCCATTCCCGACGGCCGATTCCCAGGTCCGGGAGGCGTCGAAGACCCCGGGGGCCCGACCGGCTTCACCGATGGCGGCCCGAAGCTTCATGACCCCGAAGGCCTCCGGGAACCAATCATTCTCCGAGATCAGATACGAAGCGCTGACCTTCGGGTAGGCCTGGAGTCCGTAGTCTTCACCGAAGGAGGAGTTACCGTCCACCCTCAATCCGGCAGTGACGAACAGGATGTCGTTCCAGCCCACCATTTCCTGGAAGAAGAACCCGGCATTCACCGATTTCTCCAGCCCCTCGAAGACATCGGGAAGGGCCCCTGAGTCCAGAGTCTGGTCCAGGCCGGGGCCTGCGAACTGCTCGACCCCTCCAAAGTGGTTGTGCATGTAGTCGTTGAAGATCTGGCCGCCGAAAGAGAAGGACGACGCGAAGTTGTCCAGAAAGTCCCTCTGCCAGGTGCCGACGTAGTCCGCTGTGATGGTCGTGCGACGCCAGCGGGTCAGCGTCCTCCAACCATCCCTGCGGATGATATGGTCCCGTGGGATGACCCAGTCATTGGTGGCATCCCGCCAGTCGAGGCCAACCGTCAACCGGTTGGTCAGAGAAGAGATGGGGTTGTAGGTGAAGGTGATTCCGCCCACGAAGTGGTCGTCGATGGAGGTGGTCTTCTGGTTGAAGATCAGCTCGTCATCTCCAGCCACATAGTTCTTCGGTGTCCGAAGCAGATTGAGGATTGCACCGTACCGGTTGTCCCCACTCTGGACCCAATTGGTGAACCGGTGTGAGTAGCTGGAGTTGGCGGCAATGTTCAGGGACGGGAGAGGCTGGAAGCTCAAATTGGTCCGGAAACTCGACATCTTCGAGTCGTTTCCGTTGGGCTGATCGCTGAAGACACCCGCCTCGTCCGAGTATTCACCGGAGAGGTAATAGTTGATCCCACCGGCGCTACCACGGACGGACCCGTCGAACCTGAAGGCCTGTCCGGTATTCACCCACGGTTTGATCCCCTGCCAGGTCTCATGGTCTCCAACCACAGGGCCCATGTTGTTGTCTGTGAGCTTGGTCGCCCCGACCTGGGTACCGAAGTTCCACACGGCGGGCCCACTCCGGCCACGCTTGGTGAAGATCTGAATCACGCCACTGTTGGCCTCTGTGCCATACAGGGTTGTAGCAGCGGCGCCCCGGATGACCTCGATCCGCTCGATGTCGTTGGGGTTCAGGAGGTTCAGGGCCGAGGTCAGCTGCTGTGATCCCCGATCAGGGGGAATCGAGTTGACGAGCCTCACACCATCTACGTAGATGAGGGGCTCGTTGCTCTGGGTGACGGAGTTGTTGCCCCTGAGGCGAATCTTCGTACCAGCCCCCGGAGCCCCCTCCGTGTTGATCTGGGTCAGGCCCGTGACCTGGCCTTGAAGCAGATCGGTGGTGTTGGTCGCAGCGGTCACTTCCCGGATTTCCGCCATATCCACGGTGGCGACACTGTTCCCGATCTCACGACGTCGGGAGGCACCGGCGGTGCCCGTGACCACCAATTCGTCCATGGAGATGGCTTCGATGCCGATGGCGAAATCCACCGTCGCCGTGGCTCCTGCTCCAACCGTCACCTGTTGATCCATCGACTCGAAGCCGATGTAGCTCACCCGGACGGTGTAGACGCCCACGGGGATGTTGAGAAGCAAGAATCGGCCACTGGCCTGAGCCAGTCCGCCGTAGGAGGTGCCTACCAGCGCGACCTGGGCGCCCCCGATAGCCTGGCCTGTCGCCGAATTGGTGACCTGACCCGTAATGGATCCGGTCTCCTGCGCCGACAGGCCCGTTGAGGTTGAAAGGACCAGGACCAGGGAAAGGACCCCGGCTAAACGCCACCAAGCCCGCCCCGTCCTATTCGCTGCGTGTACAAGTGTTCGACTCATCTCTTCCTCCTCCTTGGAGTGCTGAGTACGTCTCCTGCTTCACGTTCGAACTCGGTCTCCTTCTTCTCCTTTCCTCGTGGTTGTTGTTTTTTCGGTTCTACGACAACCCACCTCTCTTGGTAAAAATGAGAATCACCCCCCCGGCGGCATCCGTCCCGTATAGGAGCGTCGCTTCTGATGCGTGCAGGATCTCGATGCGATCGATGTCGGTGGGGGAGATGTTGTCGAGGAAGGCCAGCACGGAGCCCCCGGTCCCGGGTGGGCCCCGAAAATCGCTGCTACCGACCCTGACGTCGTCGACAAAGAAGAGGGGTGCATTTTCCCGAAGAGAACGCACGCCCCGGATCCGGATTCTGCTTTCCGCACCTACATTTCCGCTGGTAGAGGTCAGGTTCACGCCCGCCACCAACCCCTGCAGTAGCTCCGTCACGGTGGACGCCTGGGTCCGGGTCAGTTCCTCTGCTCCGATGACCCTCCGATTCCCTTTGGCGCTGAGGGTGGCTCTCCTCCCCTCCACAACCAACCCTTCCACATCGACGGGGGCGGGGGAGAGCTGAAAGTCGGCGGTCAGAGCACCCCCTGGCTCCATGTCGATGCTGTCGCGAACCGTGGCGTACCCGATCAAGGAGGCGGTGACTTCGTGCCTCCCTTCAGGAATCCCGATGAGGAAGTACCACCCCTCTGCTCCTGACACGACGGTGAGGTTCGTCCCCGAAACAGAGATCTCGACATCCGGGAGTACGGTTCCGTCATGTTGGCTTGTGATCCGACCCAGGAGTTTTCCGGAGGGCTGGGCGAGGACGATAGACGGAAGGATCCCGCTTGCCAGGAGTCCGGCAAGGAACGCCTTCGGGCCCCGGTGGAAAAGACACCAGGCCCCAGGGCTTGGGAGATCAGGCCGCCGAACCTTCGACACAGCCCCTCGATTCCATTTGACCTTCGACTCGCCCCACCGGGTGGGTCCGTCGCCCACCCTACGTGTGGGGCTTGGACATCGTTTCCGAGCTACTTGACGGAGGCCTGGTGAACCGTCTCCAAGGGCCCCCTTTTTTCGTCCTTCAATGGATGATGGAGAGGAGGGGGACCAGGGTCATGTCCACACCCCCATTGTCTTCGTCACGACTCCGGGTGGCTGCCCGGAAAAGAGCCGCGATGGTAATCCCCACAACCGTCCCGGTTCCGGCCACCAGAAGCGCCGTTCTCTTCCCGTCGATCTTCTTTTCCTCCAAAGTCAACACTTCGGTCCGGGCCAGAGTCAGTCGCTGTTCATGGTTCCAGGGGAGTCCATACTCCCGGGCAGACAGAAGCGCGAATTGCAGGCTGTCACTTGGGGAGCCCAGAAATCGGCCTTCGATCTCCCGGACGGGCTGTCCGAATAGCCCCGTGAGCCTGACCGCACCCGAGTTCGTCAACCGGGCTCTGATTTCGGTGTCTTGAGGAAGGGGCGAATCCACAGGGCGGGGGATATATACTGCACATCCTGACAACACCAGAACCAACAGTAGAAGGACTAAGCGCACCGGACCCCTCCCCAGGAAACCTCATGTTTGTTGACGGGGTCCCGGCGAAGTATTCCTCCCCGGGGTCACCCGGGGGATAGGTCCCCGATCCAATCGTATGATGTCAGCTCAGGATAGCATGGATGCTCCCAATCGGCCCTCTTGTCAATCCCTTTATCGAGTTATCTCTCAACCCTCGACTCTTTTTTTCTTGTGTACAGGTAACACGCAGGGAGCAAACTGTGGAGAATGGGCCCTCGTCCCGGAATCTCGGGAGTCGGATTCCAGGTCGAAAAAAAACCACCCCACCGGGCAATCGCCCGGTGGGGTGGGCCAGTGCGGCTGCGGGCTGCTCAGGGCGGCCCTCGCCCTGCACTAGATGCAGAGTCCAGCCACGTTCTCGTTCACCTGGCATTCCGAGTCCGCGATAGGATAGCAGGTGAAGCGCTTGGGAACCACCAACTCATACATGTGGTTCTTTCCGGTGAGGTAAGGATGGGTCTTCCCTTCCTGATCCCAGCGGTGGAACCGGCCGAGATGGCGGCCCTCCAACCAGGTGGTCAGCATGTACTCCCGATCCAGGATGTCCCACCCCGTCATGGAGTCCCACTCGAAGGTGATAGTTCCGATCCCGGTGGCCGTCAGCGGATCCAGGCCGTGGAAGGCCCGAACCTCGTTGATCTTGGCCATGGCGCCGTCCAGGTCGTTGTTCCGAAGAGCGATCTCGGCCTCGAAGAGACGCATCTCCGTCCCCTTCACCAGCGGAATGTCCGCCCCGTAGTCCGGGTATTTCATCTGCTGGTAGTTGAGGTTGTTGGCGTCTCCGGCTCCCTGGTGCCCGCTGGCGCAGGTCCCGGACACCGAGCAGTCCTTCCACGGTGTCCGGGGGTCACCGTCGGGCCCCAGCTCGGCGATGAAAGTACCGAACACTGACATCTCCGCCCGCTGGTGGGTCTCCAGGACGATCTCGTTCCGCTCCCGCCCAGAGTTCAGGGAGTAGGAGGCATTGTACACAAAGTCCGTGGGGACCATGGCTGCGTGTGAGGCCGCCTGGGTGAAGTCGTCGAGATTCATATAGGCTTGGGCCAACCCACCGTGCGCTGCAGTCTCAACATCCCCGGAACCGTGCTGGATCGCGGCGTTGTAGTGGCCAATGGCCCGGGTGAAGGCCGCTTCCTTGTCCAACGCTTCCCCAGTGTCGGTCTCGTAGGGGGAGGTGTAGACGACGTAGCAGAAGTTCTCCCCCAGCCAGCGGTTGGCCAGGCCGGCGAAGAGATAGGCCCGGGCCGTGAGTGGGTTGTTGTCGAAAGTGTAATCGGAGATTTCCTTCATCCGCTCGAGACCACCTTCAGCCACCCAGCGAGCCCGCTGGGCGTCCTCCCAGAATCCGTCGATGTCCTCGGAGA
>CBDUAX010000043.1:0-14943 GCA_965365235.1 uncultured bacterium | reverse complement strand
ACTCGACCATCCAGAAGGACGAGATCGTTCATCGACGTTCCCAGGTGTGGGAGGGTGAGCTCTCGGTCCGTCAGCCCTTGATTCTCTTCGGATTTCCCACGAACGGGTACTTTTCGTTCAACAATCGGATGTATCGGTTGGGGCAGCGAAGAGAAGACGGATCAAAGGACGTCGATTACTACAACCGTTATTACATCCGCTACGTCCAACCCCTCTTCCAACCGAACCGCCTCAAGAACGACCTCGAGGAGGCCGAGCTGGACCTGGAGGGAACCGAGCTGAACTTCCGCGATAACGTGGTGGAGATCGTCAGCGACCTCTCCGGGGACTACTTCGACCTCTTCGAGGATTCCTACAACCAGGTCATCTACCGAAGGCTTGTGGAGACCCTGGATAGGGCTCTGGAAGCAGCCGCCGCTCTGGGCCGGGCCGACTCGAGCCGGGCCCTGGAGGAGAGTCAGATACGGGTGGAACTCGCCAATGCCAGGGAACAGCTCCAGCAGGCCGAGAGCGCCTTTCGTCTCAGGGCTGCCTACCTGAAAACCCGCCTTGGACTCCTGGATTCCGACACGATCACAGTCGATCCCACGCCAAACCTGGACCCAGTGGAGATCGATCCCGATGAGGCTGTCACCTTCGCCGTCGAACGAACCCCCCGATTGCGGCAGCTGGACATCAGCCGGCGGGAAGGGGAGATCTCCCTGGCGGAAACCAAGGGTCGGAACTCCTTCCGGATGGACGTCTCGGTGAGCTACGGGCGTGAGATGTTCCAACCGGAGCTGGGCCTTCTCTGGGACGACCCGGAGAATAGCTATACAGTGAATGTGAACGCGTATCTGCCCCTGTGGGACTGGGGTGAGCGAAAGATGAGAATTCAGTCCAGTCAGATTGGGCTGCAGCAGACGGACATCCGCATCGAGGAGGCCCAGAACCAGATCGTCTCAAACGTCAGGAATGAAGTCCGAAATGTTGGTGAATACGAGACTCGCACCTTCGCCATGCAGGAAAATCTCCAGCTGGCGCAGGAGCTGTCGGAGTCGAGCCTCCAGAGATATGCCGACGGAGAAATCCAGGTTCTGGACCTCATCCAGACGCTGCGGCGGGAGTCGGATACAGCCGACAACTTCCTGGATACCTACCTCGGGTGGCGGAGAGCCATCTTGAATCTCCAGGAGCTCACCTTCCACGACTACGAGACCGGGGTGCCGGTTCTGGAGAGGTTCGGGTTGAATGATCCGAAGCCCTGAAGATCGTTCGGGAGGGGGGAGTAGGGAGGGGTTTTTTCTGGTGCCTTCTTCTACTTCTTGTCTTTTGGGGGATCCGGGGGAATGAGGTCGAAGGCCCGATTGGAGGCCCGGCGACGACGGCGGTGGGAGGACCGCTCCTCGGATCTCCTCAACCATCCGAACAGGGTGAACCTCCGCTTCACCTGGCGGGTCCTTCCACCCGGGCCCAGCGCCCGGTCCAGCTCGTCCGGGTCGGATTCGTAGGTGCCGGCCGTACCCAGGTAAATACCATACCCCAGGGCGGCCGCCCCCCCCAGGACCTTCAGGAGGAATCCGAGGGAGACCCCGAGGGCACCGGTCCTCCAGAGCCAACCGAAGTACAGAAAAAGTCCCAGGACAGCCAGGCCGCCCAGGACCTTCAAGGGGTGCATCCCCTTTGGCTCAGATGCGTTTGACGGTCTCAAGGGCCATCATGGTCAGGCCGATCACCAGGATGATTGCCACGGCATTGGTGCCCACTGCAACCATACCGACAACGGTCCAGAAGACCAGGTGGGTAAAGGTGTAACCGCCGGGAAATGGGTTTCCCATGAGTGCCTCGGTGTAGTTCTGTGGTGAAATTTCCTGGCCAGAAATATGGGGGGCGGCCCTAAACGGGCCAACCCCCACAGTCAATCTCAACGCCGGTTGACGAAAAAGCCGGAGAAGAGGCCTTGCTCCGGAAGTCGGCTTCTAGCCGTCCTCGGGAGGTTGGTGGTCCTCCACCCTCTTCCTGGCTTCCGCCAGGTATCCCGGCTCCAGGCGAAGGAGTCCCGAGATCTTCCTCATGAGGTAGGACTCTCGACTGGCCAGGTCTCCGTCACTGAATACCAATCCCCACATTGCCTCGGCCAGGACCATCTTCTGCCCGAGAGAATAGTGCTCGGCGATCAGGTTGGTGAAGCTCCAGAGATCCACTGCCTTCACCCGTTGCTCCTCAGCCAGCTCCACCAGCTTCGCGGCTTGTGCTTCGTCCAGGCCGAATTGCCGCCGGACGGCGTACTCCAGGTGGGAACGCTCGTCCTCGGTAAACTCGTCGTCTGCGTATGCCAATTCCAGGAGGAGCGCACAGGCGGCCAGCCTGAGCTCCGCCGGATGAGTCTCCGTCTCGTCCTGGGCCTGTTCAGCCATATTGTCCAGGAAAAAACTCTTGATCGACTCCATCATGATCGGCTCTCCTTCGAAATGGCGCCGATCCCAGAGACGCCTCCCGTTCCGTGTCTTCTGCCCGTTTCCCAACGGTAGAAGCAACTCCGCCACCATCTTCTCACCTGTCTCATCAGAAGTCCAGTGCCCTCACCCTCCTCACCCCCGCCCGCAACGGTAAGACGACAGCCAGTGCAGTAATGGTTGCAGCCCCCGCTATTCCCAGTACGAGAGGAAGGAGAAGAGAGTTACGAATTGGTTCTTCCCGGAGGCCAGAAACCAGATATTCGTACACCGGCCACGCCTCCAGAAGGATGACCAATGCCAGGTAGGTCACCGCCGTCATCATGAAGAGGAGCCCCCCGAAGGAGGTGGGGATCTCCGCCGCATTTTCGGACTCGAAGTTCGGATAAAGGGCCCCGAACCCCAGGGCTAGAGCCGTCAGGGCCAGCGTGACAAACCCCATGGTGACGGTGGAGAGGACGAAGATGAAGGGCGACACATCGAGAATCAGGTTCGTGATCACAATGAGGGGCAACGCCACTACAAGGAGGGGGATCGTCCCCGTCCAATACTTGGACCAGAAAAGGGCCCTCACGTCCAGAGGAGACGAGCGAAGCAGCCACATCATGCGCCCCTCAAGGGACATGGCCGGGAACACAAAACGGGCGGCGATGGCAGCCACAACAAATCCGGCGAGGCCAAGGTTCAGGAAGGAGACGACATTGATGAGGAAAAAGGACACCTGCTCCCCGGTATAGAGGGGGAGAACCTGGATGTTGTAAACATACACCGCCACCAGGACCCCCAGGAGGATCAGTTGGGACCATTGGGTGGAGTCCCTGAAAAAGACGCGGATCTCCTTGGCGGTCAGCTCCCTGGCCCGCACGTTGAACCCTCCCAGGATCCAATCCACCCCGCGAGATCGTCTTCGATCTTCCCGTCGGTCCGCACCCTCCTGCGCCCGTGTGAATCCGGCCGGAAAGAAGCGGAGGTGGAGCCACGCTCCGCCCACCAGGAACGCCCCGGCGGTGGAGGTAAGGAGAAGGAAGGGAAAAAAATCGGGATACCCGCTCAGGTAGCCCATGAGGACATCGGTCGCCCACTCGTTGGGGAGCCAAACCGACGATGGCGTCCTCAGAACCGCCATGAAGTCCACCAGATCCTGGAACTCCTCGGGCCGGACAAGACGTTCCGGCCGGAGGAATCGAAACAAAACCACCACCCCAGCGGCAGTGAAAAGCCCGATGAGAGCCAGCAGGTCCCGGGTACGACGGGCCGGGAAGACGTTCACAAGAATCAAGGTCAGGGCCGAACCGACCACGGCGGGGAGGATCAGGAAGGGCACCATCACCCCGGCCGCCAGGAAATAGAAGCCGGCGTCGGCCCGGTAGGTGAAGCCGTAGGCCACCAAAAGCGGAACCGAAAGGAGAACCACCATCCACGAGGAGTTCGCGATGGTTTCCACCAGTCGAGCTCCGTAGACCCTGACCCGATCCACCGGGGAGGCCAGAAGGAGCTCCAGGTCCTGGGAAAGAAAGAAGGTGGAGAGGGCGGTGATGACGTTGGAAAGGAGAAGAATGCCCAGGAAGGTCAGCAGGGCCAGCCCGAGGAGCTTCCCGGCAAGGAGGTCCCCAATGCCCTGCGTGTTCCTGAAGTAGAGGAGCATCCTCCAGATGCCGAAAAAGATGAACGCCCAGAAGAACAGGCCCACAAACCCGAGCCCCACCGCCTTGAAGATCTTCGCATCGTCGGTCCGGGCACGGTTCACCCTCCCTTTGAGCTTGGGCCAAACCATCCAGATGACGGTGGCGTCAGATCGCTTGTCGCCTCTCATCCCGAAACGCCATCCCGGAGCCCTGTGAGGAGGTCGGCCACATCCTCACCTCCTGTCACCTTCAGAAAGATCTCCTCCAGGTGAGCTTCTCCGGCGTCGGCCTGGCTCTGGAGCTCTTTCATGGTTCCCTGGGCGATGATCCGGCCCCGATGGATGATAGCGATGGCCTCGCACAGGACCTCCACCACCTCCAGGGTGTGGGAGGAGAGAAAGACCGTTCCGCCCTGGTCCACATAGGTTCTGAGAAGGTCCTTCAGGATCCGAGCCGACTTCGGATCCAGACCGACCATGGGCTCGTCCACGACGATGAGCTCGGGCTGATGAATCAGAGCCGAGGAGATGAGGAGCTTCTGTCTCATCCCGTGGGAATAGCTTTCCACCAGCTCGTTTTCCCAGTGGGAAAGGTCGAAGAGTTCCATAAGCCTTTGGGCCCGGGCTTCCGTCTCACGTCCGTCTCTTCCCCAGAGCCCGGCCACGAACCGGAGGAACTCCCTGCCCGACAGCTTCTCGTAGAGGTAGGGTCGATCTGGGATATATCCGACGCGGGCCTTGGCCTTCTCCGGCTCGTTCTCCAGGTTGTGCCGACCGATGAAGATCCTCCCGGAGGTGGGGAGAAGGACCCCGGCAATCATCCGTATGGTCGTGGTCTTCCCGGCACCGTTGGGACCGAGGAAGCCAAAGATCTTCCCCCGAGGAACCTCCAGATCGACGCTGTCAACGGCTGTGAAGTCACCGTAACGCTTCGTGACTCCTTCCAGCCGAATCATGGTTTTCCCCTGCCCGGAGTGAGAAGGGACGAGATCCGATGCCAGATGGTCGGTTCGGCTGCTTGTCGGAGAGGGCCGGTGGGGGGAAGTCATCTATCGTCGCTCCAGCTCGGCGGCAGGGGGACCGAGGACGTCGATCTGGAGGTTTCCAATGAGTCGGATGATCTCAACCTGCTGTGCCAAGCCGCCGGTGACGAACCTCAGGTGGGCCGCGTCGGCGGGATACTGCCCGAATGTCGGATCTACGGCCACCCAGTCCCCCAACCAGACTTCCGGCCAGGCGTGATAAAAGAAGGCGCCATTCAGGTAGACCAGCCCCACAGCCGTCCTGGCCGGGAGCCCAAGAGCCCTGGCCATGGCGACAAAGAGGACCGTGTGCTCGTTGCAGTCACCCTGGCCGGACTCCAGAACCTGCAATGCGTTGGGCACCGAGAAGGTGATCTCCTTCTCCAACATCCGGAAGATTTCATTGGTCAAAACCCGGGTGATACGTTTGGGGCTCTTGTCCCACATGAAGCCCCAGTTCACCCAACCCCTGGCGGTCTCGATGATTCTGGGATCGTCGCTCTGGATCAACGGCTCCGGCTGAAGGAACTCGGCCAGATCCATGTGGGGATAGGGCAGCTGGTCATACCCGGCCTCGATGGTTTCCAAGACCTCCTGTCGTACGACCAGGGTATCCCCCAGCAGGGTCTGTCGACCGCCGTCCAACTGAAAACCCTCCAGTTCCACGCCGGAAAGGAGGAATCGAAGCTCCCCGTACCGGTCCAGATTTTCCAGCTCCACATTGCTCTGGATAGCCGTGGAAAGGATGACATCATCGTCCAGGGGTGAGCCCGACAGACCTCTGGCATCCTCCTGGGCCTGTCGCGCCAGCTCGTATTCCGTTCTCTCCATGGAGAAGCCCAAAGGGCTGGAGGCTTTGACGATCCTTCCATCAGCGTCGATCCAGCTCTCGATTCGGACCCCACCGTACAACTCGGCAATTCGCCACGACGGGACCGTATCGTACCGTGCCGAGGACCAGCGTCCGGTCTCAGGGTCCAGTGCCGCGGAGTCCGGGACCAGCAGTGTATCGTGCTCCGCAACACGCACTTCAACCGTACGGGTCGATAGGGTGGAGGGATCGAAGACGGGGAATCTCAGCTCGGTACCCACTTCCAGCCCTTCTCCCATGGCGAGACGTATCGGCAAGACAGCGGCGAACACCGGAGGCTGGGGAAGTCGATGGGTCATGCTTCGCCTGGAACCCGCGGTGACAAGGTCCACCTGAAGGAGCGTGTCTCCCTCCACCGATCCGGTTGCCTCGTAGCGCCCAACCTCGGAATCGAGGGCAAAGGAGAAATCCTGCATGACCAGCGAGGGAGAAAGACCGACTCGGGTCCGGGCGACAGCGGTCCCGGTCTGCCCAAGGGCCGGAAGTTCCAGGGTAAGGATGTCTTCCAGAGCGAACCCTTCAGGCACCGTATCCAGGCGTGAAGTGGCCAGCCCGACCGCTCTATCGCCCATCCGGAGGGTGTAGAAGTTCACACCAGGGGCCAGGGCCAGGGCTGCCTCCGCAAGGCGGGCAAGCTCGGGCTGGAAATATTCCCGGCGAATGTGCCAGGCCAAGGTAGCAACCCAGAGGAGGACAATCGCCCCAGCCAGGGAGCGGCGGAAGAAACGTCTCATGCGAATGGGATTCAGTTCTCCTGGGCAGAGGCCTGACGCCCCGCCGACTCCACGGCCCGGAGGAAGACGTCATTCTCGTAGTCATTCCCCACGGTGATGACAACTTCCCGAGGGTGTTCGAATCGTTGGAGATGATCCTGGATGAGGGGGATCATGACGTCCGCCGCTTCTTCGGCACTCAGGTTCCCCGCCCCGGTTCCCAGGGGGGCCATGCCCAGGCTCTCGATCCCCCATTCCTGGGCACGACGGAGTCCGTTCTGGAGGGCGAGGCGGACGCCGTCCTGCCGAATTGGCTCTTCCGGCGATTGGAGAACCACATGGATCAGGAAGGAGACGGGAAGGTCTCCGCCTGGGGTGATGACCGCTGCACCGACGGGCAGGCTTCCCATGCCCATGAGACGGTCAACCACCGTAGCTCCCGCGCCCTGGGCCAGATCCCGGCTTTCCGGGGTGTCCGCCTCGAGCTGGGAGGAGACCGACCGGAGGATGGATTCGGTGCCGGCATCGATGGGCTTATTGAGGGAAACCCGGATCATCGCCGAGAGAGCTCCCTGGATTTTCGGTACATACCGGCGGCCTTCTCAGGAAGGTTCTGCTTGTCGAAGAGAATGCCGAGGGTATAGAACGCCCGGCCATTTCTCGGGGACAACTCCACTGCCGTCTCCAACGCTTCAATAGCTTCGGCCACTCGGCCCAGACGGTTGAGCGCTTCGCCCCTGTAATAGAATGCGACGCTGTGATCTCCCTTGATCCGGCAGACCTCCGCCAGCTCTTCTTCCGCCTGCTGATAGAGGCCGCGCCGGAAGCAGAGGATCCCGAGGTTGGCCCGAACCGCCACGTTTTCAGGCTCCCGCCGGAGGACCTTCCTCAGTTGCTCCTCTGCCTCCCCATATTTCCCCAGGGCCCCGAGTGCAGCGCCCAGGTTCCCTGCAACCTCCATGTTCTGCGGGTCGATGCCTCCGGCCTTGGCGAGGTGGGCCGCCGCTGCCTGGTGGTCCCCCATCTCGTCCAGGAGAATCCCGAGGTTGTTCAGCGCACGGACCGACTCCGGTTCCTCCTCTACCAGTTCGCGGTACAGTTCGAGGGCCTCTTCCCTGCGGCCCTCCCGGACTCGCTCCTTCGCCCAGGCCATCTTCTGCTCCCAAGGCGAGTCGGGGATGGTCTCGATCTCTTCAGGCTCGGCCTCCGCTCCTTCGTCGTCGGCGCTCTCGACCCCTTCCTCGTCAGCCTCGACTCCGTCGTCGTCGGCGTTCACGGCCTCTTTTTCGTCGGTCCCGACACGGTCGTCGACGGTGTTCACGACTTCTTCCTCTTCCGCCCCGGTCCTTTCGTCGGCAGTGTTCACGACCTCTCCCTCATCCTCTTCCTCCACACGTTCATCAGGGCCCTCAAACTCTTTCCGGGAGTCCTTCAGTTGCCCTCCGGAACCCTCTTCGATCTCCTCCGAAGTCTCCTCAGCATCTTCCACCGATCCTTCGGCCTCGCCATGGGCTTCATCACCGGGCGGGGCATCAACCTCGGCCTCCACCTCCTCCGTGTCTCCCGGGATTTCGCTCTTCCCCATCACGGACCCCAGAGCCTCGGCCAATAGGTCGCCCTGTTCGTCCATGAGGAGACGGTCCTTGTCCTCAGGGTTCTTGCGCCGTCTTCTCTTTCGTCCTCGAGCCATCAGGGCCCCTCGGGGGTTGTGATTTCCGCCTGAACCCAATCCAGGTAGGGCAAGTGGCCCTCGACCGGTGCCAGGGCCAGAAATTCCGGCACCTCATAGGGGTGCATTTCCACCACCCGCTTCTTCAGTGCCGGAAGTGCCGAATCGGTTGTCTTCAAGATAATCAGACACTCAGGATCCTGGTGTACCTCACCCGCCCATCTGTAGATGGAGGTCACGCCTGGGATCAGGTTCCCGCAGGCCGCCAATCGGGCTTCCACCACGCTTCTTACCAACTCGGTGCCGGTCTCCGGATCCGGGACCGTGATGAGGACCATCCGGACGCTCTGTTTGTACTCTCCGGCCCCGGGTGCGTCGGGTCGTGGGTGAACCACCCTCAGTCTCCTTCCACAAATACGGTCCGATCTCGGTTGACCGGATCATAAAACTGATCGATCAGGGCACCATACCGCTCCCTGACCACCCTTCGCTTCACCTTTTGATTCGGAGTAAGGATACCCCCTTCGATCGTGAACTCCTCCTGGATCAGACCAAGCTTCTTGGGGGTCTCATAAGAAGCCAACTCTTTCAGGCAACCGAAGACCTCTTTTTCCAAAAGGTCACGAGTCCGTGGGTGTTTGAGGAGGTCTACACGGGAGCCAGGCTGAATGCCTTGCGCCAGGGCCCAGGGCTCGAGGGCGTCAAAGGCGGGGACGACCAGGAGGGCCGGGAAATGACGTTGATCCCCGATCATCACCACCTGGTCCACATATCGGTTTCCCTTCACCTGGTTTTCGATGGGGGCGGGGGCAATATTCTTCCCCCCCGCCGTCACGAGGATGTTCTTCTTCCGGTCGGTGATCCGCAAATGCCCGTCCTCGTCGATCTCTCCGATGTCCCCTGATGAGAACCAGCCATCCTCCGAGAGGACTTCTTCCGTCTCCTGGGGTCGGTTGAAGTACCCTGCCATCACCTGGGGACCCCGGATCAGGATCTCACCGTCCTCAGCAATCTTGATCTCGGTCCCAGGCACCGGCGGTCCCACTGTGCCGATGCGGAAATTGTCAGGGGTGTTGGCGGTGGCAACAGGCGATGTTTCCGAGAGTCCATAACCCTCGAGGATTCGGATCCCCGCCGAAAAGAAGAACTTATTGATTTCGGGTGCCAGCGGAGCGCTTCCGCTGATGAAGAAGACGGTCCGCCCCCCCAAGCCAGCCTGGACCTTCTTGAAGACTAGGCTATGGGCGAGACGGTACACCAACTTCAAAATCCAGGTCGGCTCCCGACCCGCCATCTTCTCATCGGTCCAGGCTTCTCCTACCTCTCTCGCCCACCGCACGATCAACCCCCTCCATCCGCTGATCTCCATGATCTTCTGATAGCTCTTCTCATAGAACCGAGGGGGCGCGATCACCTTCGTCGGCCGGGCCGTGAGCAGATCCTCGGCGATGGTCTTCATGGATCGGCCGTAGACGATGGTCGTGCCAGAGGAGAAGAAGAGATAGTCCCCCATACGCTGAAGGATGTGGGAGAGGGGAAGGAAGGAGAGGGTCGTGTCGGTTTCGTCGAAGGGGATGACCGATGTCGTGGCTTTGACGTTGGTGAAGAGGTTGTTGTGGGTGAGGAGGACGCCCTTCGGGTCGCCGGTAGTTCCCGAGGTATAGAGGATCGTTGCCACGTCTTCGGGTTTTACCGCCAACGCTCGCTCACGGAAATCCGCTTCTGAAAGATCCGAGATGGGGGGGGCCCCCAGTTGGAGGAAGTTTGCCCATTCCAGGACCCGGTGAGAGGATTCGGTCGTGGGATCGAAGGAGACGACGGAGATCACCTCCGGACAGGACTTCACGGCCTCGAGAACCTTGTCCAGCTGTTCGGCGTCGGAGGTGAACACGATCCGGGCCCCGGAATCCCGGATCACGTAGGCGGCTTGGAGTGCCGTCAGGGTGGAGTGGACCGGCACCAGAGGCATCCCGGCGCAGAGGGCCCCGTAGTCGGTCTGGGACCACTCCGTCCGGCTTTCGGAAAGGAGTGCCACCCGGTCCCCTTTTCGCAGCCCCAGGTGGTCCAAAGCGGCGACGACGGTTCTAGCCCGATGGAGAACCTCATTGTAGGTAAACTCCTGAATCCCTCCCTCCCGGATTCCCCGGAAGGCCACTCGCTCTCCAAAGCGATGGACAGCGTCGAAAAGAAGCTGGTTCAGGGTGCCGGAGGGGACGGGCGTTCGGTTGGCGAGGTAGTCCCGTGGTTTCTCGGTCATCTTGGACCCAAATCAGAAGGGCGGACCTTGGAAGGCAACTTCCACAACTCCAATGGAAACCCCGACAGGTTCAGGCCCAACGCCGCGGCTGCCGGCGGTCCTGGTCTGGATGGGATTCCATGGCCTGCTGATGAAAAGAGAGGCCCCACGAACCGGAGGGTGGGACCGGGGCGAACGTACCGCAGCCCTTTAGGCCCGATTGATTTCTATGTTGATATCTATGTCTGACCGGAGAGAGTGGAGAACACTGCAAAACTTCTCCTCCGAGAGGGCGACGGCCCGTTCCAACTTGGCCTGGTGCTCCTCCCCCGGACCTTCGACTCGGTAGGCCAGGCGAATCGAGGTGTACCGTTTGGGGGCCGTGGGTGCGCGTTCGCCCTCCACCTCTACCTCCAACCCGGTAAGAGGAACCCGGGATCGCTCCAGGATCACCTGGACGTCGATGGCCATACACCCAGCCAAAGCCAGGAGAAGGCTGTCCATGGGCCCTGGCCCCTTCGCAGAGCTCGCATCGATGATGACAGCAGGACCGACCTCTCCAGTCCCCAGATACTCCATCCCATTCCCCGTCCACTTGAGACGGACCTTCTTGGGTGGGGTTGGGGCTTCACTCTTCATCATCAGTCTGGCCGGTTATTTGGGATAGTGTGCTCTCGGCGTGGCGGATGTGCTGCTCTGCCTCTGAGCCTTCCGGGGGGTGAGTCAGGAATGCTTTCAGGTGGGGAACGGCGTCTTTCGCCTGTCCGGATCGGATGAGGAGAAAGGCCAGCCCGTAATGAGCCCCCGAGGCTTTCGGATCCTTCTGGAGGACGTGACGGTACGTCTTGGCCGCCTCGTCGGTCATGCCGATACGGGTGTAGGAGATGGCGATCTGTTGAAGGATCACCGGATCGCCCGGATTTTCCTTCAGGGCGAGGCGCAGGGAGGTCAAAGCCTCGTGGAACTTCCCATCGGAGAGGAGATCCATCCCCTCCTCGTAGTAGTCCACACTTCCTTCCCTACCTGACCCGGAGAAGAGCTTTTTCCAAACAGACATCGAATCTGAACACCGCCGTTTTGGAGGCCGATTCCTGAATCGGCGTAACGTAGGGGCCCCTCAGGCACCCCGCAACGTAACAAGTGGCACGTGTGGGCCCCCAACTCTCTGACAAACCAATACACCCTGTTCTTCGAGAAGTACCTTCAATCCCGCACTTTCCAGACCGTCCCGAGCCGCCTGGGGCGGCTCTTCCAGAACCAATCGACCGCCCGGGGCGAGCACCCTCGATCCTTCCTGGATGTCCCGGGCCTCCATCAGGCCGGAAAGAAGAACACCTTTCATGGTGCCGGAAAAGAAGGGGATGGCGGGCCCGGCCATCAATCGACTGACTCGGAGCACCTCCGGATCTCTCCGGAGACTCGGGTCAATGGCCACAACCTCTACGTCGGGAACGAGTTCAGCGACAGACCTCGCCAAACAGGCCGAGGGCCCCTTTATCAAGAGCATCCCGGGCCCATCCGTCACTCCCATGAGGGCCGCGGTCCGAAGAGCTCGGCCATCTGCGGCCACCTCGGGTTCCGAGTTTGAATTCTCTCCGTGCGAATCCGCCCGGTCCCGCCCCTCTTCATCCAGTGAGGTCCGAGGCGGTGGCCTGAGATCCCCGAAGCCATCCTCAACCGGGAAGGAGTCTCTACAGTTGGGGCAACCAAACTCGCCGTGAATGATTCGCCGATCCGTGACCTGGTGTGCGAGAAGGATCAGGCCAAAAGCTGGCCCGCAACGAGGACAGCTCATGCGATCGGTGAGGAGAAGGTGCACGCCTCAGAACCTCATTCCGAGCCCCGGGGCCCAGGGGGGGACTCCGGGAAGTGAGGCGTCTCGCCGTACTGGGCCCATTGCCCAGGGCTCTCCGAGACCCGCGCATAAAGGAGGCCCCGGCCGATCTCAGCCGGGAGACGTTTCCGCATTTCCTCGAAGAAATAGCGAGCCTGGTTTTCGGCTGTGCTCTCGATCTCAGTAAAGGGCGGGATGTCGTTCAGGTTCCGATGGTCCAGGCCGTCAGCCAGCGCTTTGAGGTGCCTTTTGAGGTCGGTGAAATCGAACACCATACCCGACTTCCCCACATCATCTGCCTGCACCACCACCTGCACCTCATAGCGATGGCCGTGGAGGCGGGCACACTTCCCATCGTAGTCCCGCAGGAGGTGTGCTGAATCGTAATGGGCTTGAACCGAGATCGTGTACATGGTTTCTGATCTTCTTCTCTATTCGACTCCCTCTTCCTTTTCGGCGGAATGGGGAGATGGTGCTCGGGAGACTCCTGCCCTACGAGAGGAGAACGTGCCCCGTCATGGATAGGCGAAGGAACTCGTCTCGCGTCTTTTGGTCCCGTAGGAATGTCCCGCGCATGGCGGAGGTAATCGTCTTGGAGTTCTGTTTCTCGACGCCCCTCATCATCATGCAGAGATGGTAGGCTTCTACGACCACGCCGACCCCCATGGGATTCAGGGTATCCCACACCGCCTGGGCAATCTGTTCAGTCAGACGCTCCTGAACCTGGAAACGCCGGGAGAAGACCTCCACGAGCCGTGCGGCTTTGCTCAACCCCATGATCTGACCATCGGGGATATAAGCCACGTGGGCCTTCCCGAAGAAGGGCAGGAGATGGTGCTCGCACATCGAGTAGAGCTCAATGTCTTTGACCATCACCATGTTGTGGTGGTGCTCCTCGAAGATACCGTCCCCGATGGCGTCTTCCGGGGTCATGTGGTACCCCTTGGTGAGGAATCTCATGGACTTCTCCACCCGCTCAGGAGTCCGGTCCATTCCATCCCGATGGGGATCGGTGTCGAGACGCTGGATCATTTCGCGAATCAGGTCCTGAAAAGGCACCTGGGACAGATCTGCCATCTGTAAGTGCTCCTTGGGAAGGAGGGAAGGTCCTGGAATTTCTTATCTGCAGGCAACGGATGCCATCCCCTACCCCGGCCGTTCACCCGGGATCCTGAAGGGGGGGACGGTTTCCATTGCCAATGGCCTTGGGATGAGTGCGGACATCAAATAGGGACAAAAAGAAGGCCGGCGTCGAGATGACGCCGGCCTTCGGACACGTACCAGGGGGCAGTTATTGAAGCCCGGGTTTAACTGCTGCGACTTCCCATCGGCATTCGAAGTCCCCCGAAAGGGCAGGACGTCCACCGGCGGAGTCAGTCCCGGCTTCAGCTGTGTTGGCTCAGTAACGAAGCCCTCTGACACGCTCCAAGACCAATATAGTGTTCTCGGGCCCTTTTCGTCTAGGATTTCCCCTCCCCACTCTCTCTGAACGCTCGAAGGAACCCAAGGTTCTTCAGGTCGTTTTCGATAGGTTCATCCCCCTTCGGAGTTTCCAGAATCTTCGGGATATTTTGGAAACGGGGGTCCTGCACGATGCGCCTGAACGGCTCAGGGCCAAGGCTCCCCTCCCCAAGATGTTCGTGCCGATCCTTCTTGGAGGCGAAAGGGTTTTTGGAGTCGTTCAGATGAAAGAGTCCGAGGCGATCGAGGCCCAACACGTCCCCAAATGAAGCCATAACCCCCTCATAGTCCCCGACAAGATCGTATCCTGCCGAGTAGGCATGGCAGGTATCGAAACAGATACCCAGACGAGGGTGGAGGCCCGAAGGGATCCGGTCAAAAATCGCGGCCAGGTGCTCGAAGCTCCCGCCCACAGTGGTACCGCCACCGGCCGTCAACTCCAGCAACACTCGAGTGGGGCCCGATACCGCTTCAAGAGCCCGAGTGACCCCCTCCGCATTCCTGGCGATACCACTTTCCAGCTCTCCATCTGTGGCGTTGCCCGGGTGGGTGACCAGGAAATCCAGCTTCAGGGCGGCGCACCTTTGGAGTTCCTTGGTGAAGGAGGAAAGAGACCGCCGCCAAAGGTCCTCCTTGGGTGAGGCAAGGTTGATCAAGTACGAATCGTGGGCCCCAGCCACCCAAATCCCCTCCGATTCCCTGGCCCTCTCGAATGCCTCGGCTTGAGCTGGATCCACCTTCGGCTCCGCCCACCGGTTGGGTTGTTTCGTGAAAAGCTGCAGGCAAACCGACTCGATCTCTCTGGCTCTCTCGGGAGCGTTCTCAACACCACCCGAAGCGGAGACGTGGGCACCGAACTCATCAATAACGGCTTCTTTTGGATCCATGGGTCTTTCGGACGGAAGGGTGGTCGGGAAAAGCTGGAACTGCTGGGGCCGTGGGGTCCAAACCAGGCCAGTGCCGACCCCACAGAATCTATGCACTTTTTTCATCTGTGGGGAAAAGAGGTGCCGATCCCCCCCGAACCCTGGGGACGCCACCGTCCTCGCTGGGGATCTCACAAGTCTTTGAGTTCTAG
>CBDUAX010000042.1:0-14960 GCA_965365235.1 uncultured bacterium | reverse complement strand
TATGACGATATCAAGACCCGCCGGTACTCTGAAGAAGAGTTCGCTCTCATTCTCCGGAAGGCGTCTGAGATTCAGGAATCCCCTGGCCCCGGTCAGGGGACCCCAGGGGTCCGGGGGCTCACACTTCCGGAAATTCAATCCATCGCTCGGGAAGCTGGGATCGATCCAATGGCGATTTCCCGAGCGGCCGCTCTCCTCGGGGCTGCGGAGTGGGAAGAGAAGACCGGGTTGGCGGCAGGGATCCTCGGCGCGCCAGGGACCTACCACCTGAACTTCGAGGTGCCGGGCCAGCTTCCCCCGGAAGATGTGGGGCGGCTCCTGGAGTTGATTCGAAGCACCTTGGCCCACCAGGGGGAGGCATCGGAAGTTCTGGGTGGGGTGGAGTGGAAGACGGTGGGCGAGCTCTCGGCGGTGAGCGTGAACATCTCTCCCCGGGGTGACTCGACCTCCATCCAGATCGTCGGCGACCGCGGAGCGGCCGGCGGCGTGACCTTCATCTTCCCCATGGCTGCCTCGGCAATCCTGGTGGGGGCCCTCGGGGCCACTCTCGAGCCTACGACGGCGGTGGGGATCGTGGGGTTGGTCGGGGGGCTTCTGGGCAGTGGTTTTTTATTCGCCCGGACCCTCTGGGTCACGGGTGGAAGGAAGTTTCACCGAAGGCTCACCAGCCTCATGGACAAGCTGTCCGGAGCCGTGGAGCAAGCTGCCTTACCCACCGGGTCCACCGACCCGACTCAGGAGGTCACGCACGAGGAGTGAGGCGGCACGTTTCCGGTGAGGCCTACGCCCTCTTCCGGGGCCGAGGCGAGGGCGCCCCGAATGTCTGGCCCCTCACCCAATCCCCCTCCAGAATTACTCGAGATTCCAACGCGGTTTTCCTGAGGTGTGTATGCCAATGTTCCTACGAACCCTGCCAGTTTTCCTTGGTCTCCTGACCATGAGTGCCTCTGCATGCCAGGAGTCCGGCCCCAGGGTGCCCACTGAATACCCGACTGCCGATCGGGGAACTCACTCCGACGATTATTTCGGCACCTCTGTGGCGGATCCATATCGGTGGATGGAAGATCTCGAGGCCCCGGACCTGGCAGTTTGGGTGGAGGAGCAGAATGCCTTGGCGGAGCCTTTCCTCCGGGCCGCCCCGGGATATTCGGAGATCCGTGATCGCCTCGCCGAACTGTGGGATTTCGAGCGCTTCGGTGTGCCGTGGAAGGAGGGCGGGCGGTACTTCTTTACCCGGAACGATGGCCTCCAGGACCAGGATGTTCTATTCGTAGCCGAGTCCCTTGATGCCCCACCCCGTATTCTCCTGGACCCGAACGAGTTCAGCGAAGACGCTACGGTCGCCCTGGCCGGTACCAGCGTGAGTCCTGATGGGCGTTTTCTGGCCTACTCCACCTCGGACGGGGGGACGGACTGGAATACCTGGCACATCAGGGACATCCAGGGTGGATTCGACCTCCCCGATTCAGTTGCCTTCACAAAGTTCACCGACGCGTCGTGGCTCCCCAACGGACAAGGTTTCTTCTATTCCCGGTATCCGGCAGGGCCTGATGGGCTCGGCGACGGCCAGGCCCAGGTCCAGGTCTTCTTCCACACCGTGGGAACCTCCCAGGAAGCCGATGAGCTGGTGTATGCCATAGAGGACTCCGGCGGAAGGAATCCCTACGGGACGGTGACAGAAGACGGTCGCTATCTGGTTTTCTCGGTATCCGAAGGATACGACGCCAATGGGGTCTACTACCGGGACCTGGGAGCACCCAACGGGAAGGTCGAACGCCTCCTGGACCAGTGGGATGCCCTCTACACCTTCCTTGGAAACCAAGGTCCGGTCTTCTTTTTCCACACCAACAAAGACGCACCTCGGAACCGGGTGGTGGCCATCGACATCCAGAGCCCGGAGGTTTGGGAGGAGGTTGTACCGGAGGCCGACGAGACATTGGAGGCCGCCTCCTTCGTGGGTGGGGTCTTCGTGGCCCAGTACCTCCACGACGCCAACGCATTGGTGAGGGTCTTCGAGGCAGACGGGGAACCGATTCGAGAGGTGAGCCTTCCGGGGATGGGGTCCGTGACCGGGTTTGACGGCCGGGCCGACCAGACCGAGACCTTCTTCTCCTTCGAGAGCTTCACGAAACCCCCCACCGTGTACCGCCACGACCTGACCACTGGGGAGTCCACCGTGTTCCAGGAAGCCCGGGTGGAGCTGGACCCAGAGGCCTACGTCACGGTTCAGGAGTTCTATGAGAGCAGGGATGGAACCCGGGTCCCCATGTTCATCACCCACAAGAAGGACCTCCAGAGGAACGGTGAGGCTCCGACCCTCCTCTACGGATACGGTGGATTCAACATCTCCGAGACGCCCGAGTTTTCGGTGGCCCGACTGGTCTGGCTGGAGCTGGGCGGGGTCCTTGCAACGGCCAACCTCCGGGGTGGAGGGGAGTATGGTGAAGCGTGGCACGTGGCTGGGACGAAGACGAAGAAACAAAACGTATTCGACGACTTTATCGCTGGAGCCGAATTCCTGATCCGTGAGGGGTTCACCCGATCCGAGAAACTGGCCATTCAGGGGGGGAGCAACGGAGGGCTTCTGGTGGGGGCTACACTGACCCAACGGCCCGATCTCTTCGGTGCCGCCCTCCCCGCTGTGGGAGTTCTGGACATGCTCCGGTACCACACCGCCAGCCTCAACGCCCGCCAGTGGTCTTCGGACTATGGACTGAGCGAGAATGAGCCGGAATTCCGGGCTCTTCTGGCCTACTCACCGGTCCACAATGTGGAGGAGGGGGTCTGTTATCCGCCGACGCTGATCACCACGGCGGACCGTGATGACCGGGTCGTGCCCTGGCACTCCTTCAAGTTCGGGGCCGCCCTCCAGCACGCCCAGGGATGCGAAAACCCGATCCTGGTCCGGATCGAAACCCGGGCCGGACACGGCGCCGGAAAGCCCACTTGGATGCGCATCGAGGAGGTCGCCGACGCGTGGGCATTCCTCCGGTGGGCTTTGGAGTTTTGAATCCAGCCAGCGAGGGCCCCCCGGGGGAGTGGCCAGGCATGTCCACACACGATCCCCCCACGGCGGGGATTCTCTAAAAAGTCGGAGTCCAAGAAAGGGAAGAAAGATGATCAGACGGAGCCTTTTGGCCTGCGTTTCCCTGCTCCTGCTTCTGGCCCCCGACAGCTGGGGGCAAGCCTCGTCTCCCGACCCGAACATGCGCCGGCCCATCGACGTTCTGGACACGGTATGGTTGGAGGAGATGACATGGTTGGAGGTTCGGGACGCCCTGGAAGATGGGAAAACCACAGCCATCATCGCCACCGGAGGAGTGGAGCAAAACGGACCCTACCTGGTGACCGGAAAGCACAACGTCATCCTTCGCGCCACTGCGGAGGCCATCGCTTGGGAGTTGGGTAACGCGCTCGTCGCTCCAATCGTCCCATTCGTGCCGGAGGGGGAGTTCGACCCTCCCGCCGGACACATGCGGTACCCGGGGACGATCAGTGTACGCCAGGCGACGTTCGAGGCCCTCCTGACTGACTTGGCACGGAGCCTCAAGACCCATGGATTCCGAGAGGTCATTCTTATTGGAGACTCGGGTGGGAACCAGGACGGGATGGAGCGGGTGGCCCAAGAGCTGGGAGAAAGCTGGGCGGGTACGGGAACCCGTATCCACTTCATCCCGGAGTACTATGACAACCCCCGGTGGAACGAGTGGTTGAGGGAACGGGGTGTGGAGGAGGAAGATCAAGGCCTGCACGACGACTTCAGGCACACCTCCATCATGGCATTGGTGGATCCAAACACCATTCGAACCGAGCAGCGCCGTGCGGCTGGTCTCTTCAGCATCAACGGCGTGGAGCTGGATCCCCTGGATCAGACCCTCGCACTGGCTGAAGAGCTGGTGGCATTCCAGGCTCGAGTGACGGCATCGGCGATCCGACGCGCGATCGGCGAGAGGTAGATGAAGAAGAAACCGGCTGGCAAAGACCTGATCAAAATCGGGCTGCGAACAGTCTGGGTCCTTCTGGGCACGATGACCGTCGGCTGTGGTCCGACGGATTCGAGAGGCACACCCTCTTTCCAGGTCCGGGACAGCACCGGCATTGAGATCGTGGAGAGTGCGGGTCCGGTCTGGCGTGAGGGGGAAGCATGGAGAGTGGGGCCGGCTCCTCTCCTCCGTATCGGAGTGGTGGAGGGGGACCCGGCCCAGCAATTCTCGGGAATCACAGGGGCGGTCCGCCTGCCCTCCGGAGTCGTGGTGGTGGCGGATGGGGGGTCCCAGGAGGTCCGGTTCTTTGGGCAGGGTGGGGAGTTCCTTGGCAGGGTTGGAGGCGCCGGGGGAGGCCCGGGCGAGTTCACGGGACTCTCGGGCCTGGGGGGAGACGGTGCAGGGGAGGGGTGGGCGTACGATTTTTTCTTGCGACGGATTACCTGGATGAATGGGAGTGGGGAGGTCACCGGCCTGACCTCCCTCGGAATGGAGCCAGCCATGCTCAACCCCGTAGGCTCGCTCCCGGACGGGACCTTCGTCCTGAAACAGCTCTGGGGGGCTGAAGAGGTCTCGGAGGCCTCCAGGGGCGGGCTCCGTCGCGACCCGATCGCGGTGGTTCGAGTTGGTCGGGACGGGGTTCAGATGGATACGCTGGGACTCTTCCCCGGTAGGGAGATCTACCTGTTCGATGAGGGTGGGCGGGGGGTGATGGGGACACCTCCCTTCGCCCGGAATGCGGTCGTGGCCCTTCGCGAGGGGAGGGTGGTCGTAGGGGAACAGCGATCGTTCGAATTTGGGGAGTACGGGGCGGAGGGAGAGCTGCGTCGTCTGGTCAGGGTCTCGGAAGCGGATCGATCCGTTGGGCCTCAGGAGATGGAGTGGTTCCTCCAGGGGCGCCTGGCCCACGCGCCGCCTGAGGACCATGCCGCCATCCGGCGCTCGGTAGAGGAGATGCCCAGGCCCGAGACGATGCCGGCCTATGGCGGGGTCCTTGGCGATTCGGACGGGAACCTCTGGGTAAGCGAGTGGGCGATGGGCCCTCAACTCCCCTCCCTTTGGAGGGTTTTCGGTTCCGAGGGATCCTGGCTCGGCACCGTTGAGATGCCAAGGCGGTTTTTCCCCCTGGACATCGGCTCAGATTGGATGCTGGGTGTCCAGCAGGATGATCTGGACGTGGAGTACCTGGTCCTCTTCCCTCTGCAGAAGGGATAGCCGACAGGAGGCTCCACCCTGGAGGTTGCACGACCCTGACCGTTGCCCCAGCATGACGGGGTGCCCGGGACCCCTCTCCAAGCCCACCCTCATCCTGAGTGATCCATGTCGGAATCCAGACTCCATCGCCGGGATTTCCTTCGGACCCTCGGCATGGGTTTCGCGGGAATATCCCTCCCGACCCTCGGCCCTCTGGGATGTCAGGCTCTCCAAGAAGGAGGCGGGGAGCGTCTTCCCAATTTTGTCTTCTTCCTCATCGATGACCTGGGATGGCGAGATCTGGGATCCTTCGGAAGTCCCTTTCACCTGACGCCGAACATCGATGCCCTGGCGGCATCGGGAATGCGGTTCACCCAGGCCTATGCCGCCAGCCCGGTCTGTTCTCCGACTCGGGCCAGCCTGCTGACAGGGAAACACCCGGCTCGATTGGACATCACGGACTGGATCGGCGGGAGCCAGCGTGGAGAGCTGCTTCCGGCAGAGTATGTGGATCACCTCCCCCAGGAGGAGGTGACGTTGGCCGAGGCCCTCAAAGAGGCCGGTTATACCACGGGGTATTTCGGAAAATGGCACCTGGGTGGAGACCCGCACCTTCCCTCCTCCCAGGGATTCGATCTGAACGTCGGAGGGACGGGAGCTGGGCAACCCGCCTCCTATTTCTATCCCTACCGGGCGCCTGAGGGACGGAACCCGTTTTGGGACGTTCCGCACCTGGAAGAGGGGGTGGAAGGGGAGTACCTGACGGACCGCCTGACGGACGAGGCTCTGGCATTCATAGAGTCCAATCGGGCCGGTCCGTTCCTTCTTTATCTGTCGCACTTTGCTGTCCACACCCCCATCCAGGCGAAGCCCGAGCTGGAAAACCGGTATGTCTCGAGGGCCGATTCGATCTCTCCGGGTCCGGGTCCCAGGCAGGAGGAGGAACACGAAAGGGCCACCACCCGCCTGGTGCAGGACGATCCGGCCTATGCAGGAATGGTCCAGAGTGTGGATGAGAGTGTCGGACGCATCGTGGCACGGCTCCGGGAGTTGGGGTTAATGGAGGATACGGTCATTTTGTTCATGTCCGACAATGGGGGCCTGAGCACGGTGGCCGGGGAACGGATCGGTCCCACTACCAACGAACCACTGAGGGCTGGAAAGGGGTGGCTTTACGAAGGGGGGATCCGGACCCCCATGATCGTTTCCTGGCCCGGGAAGGTCAGGGAGGGTACGGTGTGCCCAGAGCCGGTCCAGAGCACGGACGTCTTCCCTACCATGCTGGATCTCGCTGGCCTGCCAGGAAGGCCCGGTCAACACCGGGACGGGGAAAGCCTGATCCCCCTGCTTGAAGAGACGGGTACTCTTGACCGGGATGTGCTCTTCTGGCACTTCCCACACTATCATGGGTCCGGGAATCGGCCCTCGGGAGCCGTGCGGTTCGGAGACTGGAAGCTCATCGAGTGGCTTGAAGACGGGACTGTGGAGCTGTATGACCTGAGACAGGACCCCGGGGAGGAATTCGACCGGGCGGAGTCCGAGCCGGAAGTTGTCGCTCGACTCCTGGAGCGAATCCGACAGTGGCGGGAGGAGGTTGGGGCCAACATGCCCAGGGTGCCTGGACCCGGGTAGATCGAAACTCACGGAATGGGAGCGCAGAAGGGAATGCGGAACGGGAATGTGGGACGTTCGGGATCGGGGCGGGGTTCCCCCCCAGCTCCATTTTTTCCGCCTTCGACGGGCGATGCCATGGACCGGCGAGACTTCGTCCGTGCTCTCGGATTGGGGGCTGCGGCCCTGTCCATGGGAAGTCTGGAGGGGTGTGCCCCCCGCCGGCCCCCCAACGTGGTCTTCATCATGGCCGACGACCTTGGGTACGGTGAAGTAGGTTGCTACGGCCAGACGAAGATCAAGACTCCCTCCATCGACCGCATTGCGGCGGAGGGGATCCGCTTCACACAGCACTATTCAGGAAGTCCCGTTTGTGCTCCTTCCCGGTGCGTTCTCCTGACAGGTCTCCATACCGGCCACGCATACATCCGCGACAACGACGAGATGAATGAGAGGGGGGATGTCTGGCACGATCCGGATCTCGAGGGTCAGCGCCCCCTTCTGGATGGAACGTTCACGGTGGGAAACCTCTTCCAGGATGCCGGCTATGTGACCGGCGCCATGGGGAAGTGGGGCCTTGGAGGGCCCGACTCCACCGGACACCCGAACCGGCAAGGGTTCGACCACTGGTACGGGTATCTCTGCCAGCGGATCGCCCATAACTATTACCCGACGCACCTCTGGCGGAACCGAGAAAAGGACATCCTGGAGGGGAACGAGTATTTCTATCCTCATCAGCGGTTCCCGGAGGATGCGGACCCGGCGGACCCTTCCTCCTTCGAGCCCTACAAGGGGGCCGTGTACTCCCAGGATGTGATGGCGGAGGAAGCGCGGTCGTTTTGAAGAGAGCATGCCTCCGAACCGTTTTTCCTCTACCTCCCCTTCACGGTTCCTCACGTGTCCCTTCAGGTCCCGGAGGATTCGGTGGCGGAGTACCAGGGAGAGTTCGAGGAGACTCCTTATCTTGGGGATCGCGGGTACCTCCCCCATCCAACCCCAAGGGCTGCCTACGCTGCCATGGTGACGCGTATGGACCGGGAAATCGGAACCCTTCTGGATCTCCTGGATGAGCTTGGCTTGGCGGAGGACACTCTGGTGCTGTTCACGTCGGACAACGGACCCACCTTCAATGGCGGCACGGATTCGGCCTTTTTCGACAGTGCGGCCGGCCTACGGGGGCTCAAGACCCAGCTCTATGAGGGAGGGATTCGGGTGCCTCTGGTGGCCCGGTGGCCAGGGCGGATCCAACCCGGGACCGTTTCGGATCTTCCCTCGGCCTTCTGGGATTTCCTCCCCACTTTCGCCGATCTTCTTGGGCAACCTCTCTCGAGCCCTACCGACGGCGTATCCCTCCTTCCGACCCTGGTCGGGGAAGAGGGCCGCCAGGAAGACCACGACTACCTCTATTGGGAATTCCAGGGCCGCCAGGCGGTTCGCCTAGGGGACTGGAAAGCATATCGAAGGGCCGATTCCGGTGATTTCGAGCTTTACGATCTGGCCACCGACCCTGGGGAGGCGAGAGAAGTGTCGGGTGAAAATCCCCAGGTGGTCGCCCGCATCAACCAGATCATGGTAGACGCCAGAACCGAATCGGAACTTTTCCCCCTGATCCGGGAGAGGGGGGCGGCGTCATGAGAGATGGGAGGGTGTTTGTTCTTTCGAGTTTGGCGGTGTGCCTTTTTTTGATGCCGGCCAGCTCCTTGTCGGGCCAGGAGACTCCGCTCAGCTTCGAGGTTCAGGAATGTCGAGGGTGTGTCTGGCTGAAGGGGAACACCCATAGCCATACCACCGAGAGCGATGGAGACTCCAGCCCCGAGGTGGTGGCAAGGTGGTACAAGGAGCATGGGTACGATTTCCTCATCCTTTCCGACCACAACGTGCTTTTGGACCCGACCACCCTCAGTCAGTTGGTGGACTCAACCTTCCTCCTGATCCCTGGCGAGGAAGTGACGTCCTCCTTCGAGGGCAAGCCCGTCCATGTGAACGGCCTGAATCTTCACGAGTGGGTGGAGCCTCGGACGGCTTCGACCCTGGTGGGAACGATCCAGGCCAATGTGGATGGGGTGCGGGAGAAGGAGGGAGTCCCTCACATCAACCATCCGAACTTCGGGTGGGCGTTCGGAGCGTCTGAGCTCTCTCAGATCCAGAACGACAAGCTGCTGGAGATCTTCAATGGACACCCTTCGGTCCATAACCAGGGCGGTGGGGGATACGCTGGAATGGAGGAGATCTGGGATGTCCTCCTGACCCGCGGGAAGCGGATCTACGGAATTGCCGTGGACGACGCCCATCACTTCCAGGGGGAGTTCGCCAGGGACCGGGCCAATCCAGGCCGGGGTTGGGTGGCGGTGTTGGCCCCTGTCCTGGAGGCGGGACCCATCATGGATGCCCTGGAGTCGGGTCTTTTCTACTCCTCCACAGGCGTGGTCCTGGACCAGATCCAGGTTTTCGAGGACCGGCTGGAGCTATCGATCCAACCCCGGGGGAACTTTCGGTATACGACGACGTTTATTGGATCCGGGGGGCGGGTGTTGAAAACCGCGTTCGGTCCGGAGGTGGCGTACCAGCTGGACTCTCCCGTGGCGTACGTCCGGGCGAAAGTAGAAGACTCCGGTGGAGGCGTGGCCTGGGTCCAACCCGTGTTCGTTCGGCTCCCTTGAAGGGGCGAAAGCAAGAGGATGGGAGAATCGGTATGGTAGGCAGCGCAGGGAAAAGCCGTTGGGGGTTCGGGAGGTCGAGCTTGTTAGCGGCGGTGGTGTTGGTTTGCCTGGGGATCGGGTGTTCCGACTCAGCCACCGTTCCCGCCGATGCCCCGGAGGGCCATACGGTGATGAAGGATGGTGTCCCCCACAAGCCCGGGTTGAACGATCCCGTCGCCAACTGTGCCACATGCCATGGGGCGGACCTTCGAGGAGGGGCAAACGGCGAGCCCTCCTGCTTCTCATGTCACGGCCAGAAATGGTAGTCCTCCCAGGCGCCACTCAGGCGATAAACCTCTCCACGCCGCTTATGACTCGATCCACTTCCTCTTCGGTCGTGTAGAGCGAGACGCCGGCCCGAACGAAACCCTGGGCTCTTTTTCCCAGGCGGTCCAGAACCGTGGCGGCATAAAAATCTCCGTGGGAGAGGAACACCCCCATCTCATCTGCCAGGAAGGCCGATACCTCCCGGGCCGGATATTCCCCCACGGAAAAGGAAAGGGTCGGAGCCCGCTCCGTCTGCGGTGGCGGACCATAGAGTCGAAGGCCAGGGAGGTCCATGAGGCCCGCCCAAAGCCGCGCCAAAAGGGCGTTTTCCCTCGGGACCAATTCCTGGAAGAAGTGGTCGAGACGGGCAACGCGGGTGAGGGCGGCCTCGGGTCCTGGCTTCGCTTCGGAGGTCACCAGCCCTGCCAGGAAATCCACCGCCGCCGCAGTCCCGGCCATGGCCTCCGAGTTCAGAGTGCCGGATTCGAAGCTCTCGGGCCCGGACTTGGGGGCCGGATCTACCTTCGGGATATCCATGTTGGCGAGGAGTTCCTCCCGGATCCAGAGCACCCCCATATGGGGTCCGTAGAACTTGTAGGGGGAACAAGCGAGGAAGTCGCACTCCATCTCTTTTACCTGGATGCGTCGATGGGGGGCCAGATGAACGGCATCGACGAAGACCAGCGCGCCAGCTTCTCGGGCCATCCTAGCCAACGGTGCGATCTCCGTGATCGTTCCCAGGGCGTTTGAGGCGGCCCCCAGGGCCACGAGTTTGGTCCGATCCGTCAACAGCTCCGGGAATCGCCGGAGCTCCAATGTTCCAGTTTCCAGATCCAGAGGGAGGGATTTGACCACCACTCCCCGTTCCACCTCCAGGGCCCTCCATGGATCGATGTTCCCGTGGTGGTCCAATTCCGTCACCACGATCTCGTCTCCCGGCGCCAGCTTCCGACCCAGAGCACGGGAGAGTTGGAAGGTGAGGGTGGTCATGTTGGCCCCGAAGATCATCTCCTCAGGAGAACCTCCCAGGAAGTCTGCCATCGCCTCCCTGGCCTGGTATCGGATTCGATCGGTTTCTGCACTGGTGGGAAAGGCCCAGTGGCCGTTGGCATTCCGGTGGTAGAGGTAGTCGGCCATGGCCACCGGCACCGCGTCGGGCACCTGGGTTCCACCGGGCCCATCGAAGAAAGCGGCCGGGTATCCTCCGTGGGTTCGGCGTAACGCTGGGAAGCGAGACCGGATTTCTTCAATCGTGGCGAGGTTCATTCGTTTCTCGTTCAGGAGCGCCGGATGGGGTCGAAGCTGGACCGTCCGGTTCGGGCTCGGAATCTGGTCGCTGGGGTTGATAGCAACCCCCGGAGGGGACATTCTACGGGTCATGATCAACCAAGAGCAAAATCGGCGAGGGCCCTGGGTTTCCGTGGTCCTCTGGGTGTTGGCTGTGGTCATCATGTTTGCGGCGGCTGACTACCAGGAGAAGACCGGCCCGACAAAGGAGTTCAAGGGGAGCTTCCTCTCGGGAGGGACGGCTATCGACTATGCCCTCCTGCGAAGTGGGAATACGGATCAGGACGCGCCAATCCTGGTTCCGAACCCAGGGGGAAGAATCAGTGGAGAGGTTCTCTTCAAGCGGTTCCCCACCGACGATCCTTTCGTCCCCATCCCCATGGAATCGGTAGCCGGCGAACTTCAAGGACTCCTCCCGGCTCAACCGGCTGCCGGGAAGGTCGAGTTCTATGTTCGACTGACCACCCCAGAGGGCCCCGTCAGGATCCCAGAAGGGGAGGAGACTCTCATCATGCGGTTCAAGGACCCGGTTCCCCTTGGGTTCTTGGTTCCCCATGTCATCTGCATGTTCCTGGCCCTTCTGGTCGGGGTCCGAACCGCGTTGGGGGCCCTCCTCTATCCAGAGGGGGTGAAACGGTTGGCGTGGACGACGCTGACACTCATGACGGTGGGTGGGATGATTCTGGGCCCCATCGTGCAGAAGTATGCCTTCGGTGCGTTCTGGACGGGGTGGCCGTACGGCTACGACCTCACCGACAACAAGACGCTCATCATGTGGATCGTCTGGGTCGGGGTGGTTCTGGTGCTTTGGAAACGGCCCTCACCTCGGGACTGGGCGGTTCGGGGGACCATGTTCGTTGCGGCGGCCGTGATGCTGGCTGTGTATGTCATCCCTCACAGCCTCAGGGGGAGTGAGCTGGACTACCAGGAAATGCAGGTGGAGACCGGCGGGCGGGAGGGGGGCTCTTGAGGCGTGGTAAGGAGCTGATGAGGAGCCTCCTGATCCTGGGGTGTATGATGGGGTCCGTGGACCAGGCCAGAGCCCAGGCTGGACCCTCGACCCACACGGTGGTCCGGGTCACGGAGGCCGGCTTCCGGTCCCCTGCGGAGCTCTCGGTAGCCATCAATCCAGCCGACCCGGAGAACATCGTCATCGTCTCCCTGGCAGCCGGTTCCCCCCAGACACCCGGGATCACGAACTACGCCTATGTGAGTCGGGATGGAGGAGCGAGTTGGAGAACCGTCCCTCACCCGAATCCAGACGGTCGGACCCAGGGGGACGATGCCGTCACCTTCGATGCCGAGGGCATCGCGTATCATTCCTACATCTCCTTCGATGGAATCCGGGTGCCACGGCCCCAGAAAGCCTGGAATGGGATCTTCGTCAGCCGCTCCGAAGATGGCGGTCTCTCATGGGGGGATCCGGTACCGGTGGTGGACCACATCAACACCGTCGAGCCCTTTGAGGACAAGCCCTGGTTGGTGACGGACACCGAAAGGGGATCTCGACACTTCGGAAACCTCTACGTGGCCTGGACCCGGTTCGACGTTTATGGGAGCGCCGACCCGGCCGATTCCACCCAGATCCTCTTTTCGAGGTCGGTGGACGGTGGGACTACCTTCTCGGTTCCCATCAGGATTTCCGATTCGGGTGGGGACGCCGTGGACAGCGACGACACGGTGGAAGGGGCTGTTCCGTCCGTGGGCCCGAATGGCGAGGTGTATGTGGCCTGGGCTGGTCCCAGGGGGATTGTCTTCGATCGCTCCCTGGACGGTGGATGGACCTTCGGCGAAGACCGGGTGATTACCGACAACCCGGGAGGGTGGGACATCCCGGCCCCGGGAATGACCCGGCACAACGGGATGCCGGTGACCGGGGTGGACCTGAGCGAGGGCCCAGACCGTGGGAGCCTCTATGTGAACTGGATCGATACTCGGAACGGGGATCCGGACGTATTCGTAACCGCCTCCCGGGACGGTGGGGAAAGTTGGGGGCCGCCAGTTCGGGTGAACGACGACCCGGTGGGGAACGGCAAGGCGCAGCTATTCACCTGGCTGGCCGTGGACCCCACGGACGGATCCGTAAACGTGGTGTTCCTCGACCGGAGGAACACCGAGGGCGCGGCTCAAGAGGTGACGGTGGCACGGAGTACGGATGGGGGGCGAAGCTTCGTGAACACCCGTGTCCAAACGGCTGCGTTCTTGTGTTCGGAAGCCGTATTCTACGGAGATTACCTGGCCATCTCCGCCCAGGGCGGGAAGGTCGTTGCTGCCTGGCCCCACTGCCTGGAGGGAGGCGAACTAGCCCTTTCGGCGGCGGTCTTCGGATACTGATCCGAGACGATTGGGAGCTACCGCCTGGTTCCGATGATGGCGGCATCCCCCATGTCGCCGATCATCCCTCCCGAGAACCCATCCTCGTCGAAAACCACCTCCCCGTCGATTCCAGCATCGGGAATGGTGAAGGTCATCGTTTGACCCTCCACGGAGATATTGTACATGGAGGCCCCGCCCATGTCGGTATCGACGCTTCCGGTGTACCCGTCCTCGGCAGACCCCGAGATGATCATCACCCCCATGATCTCCATCCCCTGAGCCGATACGGAGATGTCAAAGGTCCCGGTGGGGTCCAGTGGAGGTGGAGCCGGCGGTTCGGGGGGAGGGCCCCCAGCGCAGGCGGTCAGCAAGAACCCCAGGGAAGCGGTGAGGGTGAGTCGTCTGATCATGTAGCTCTCCGAGTGGTGGGTCGGGCTGTCAAGCACCCTGGCCCGAAAGGGTGACAACCTGACAAATAATGGACTCGGATGAACCTCGCCAGCCATGGAGCAGGGTGCGGACCCGAATAACCTGGCCGCGAAGACAAGGCCGGCCTCCGGGTCGGGCCTACCCACCCACCTGGTACAGGGCCACCATCGCCCCGGCCGGGTCCCGAATCACTGCGTAAGCCGAACCGGGCCCCATGCTCTTGGGCCCTATCAGAGTTTCCCCCCCTCCTTTCTTCACCGCCTCCAGGCTGACTTCCAGATTCTCAACCACCAGGTACACCATCCAGGCTGCCGGGAGCTCCGCATTGACCCCCTTCGCGTGGCAAATGCCTGCAGCCGGCTCACCAGTGGCCGGAACGATCATATTGAAATCGGAGTATTCTCCCATGTCCACCGGATCGGCGTCCCAGCCCACGACCTCGGCATAAAAGTCGCGGACCCCTTCGGCATCCGGAACGGTCAGGTCGGTCCAGGCAACAGTTCCGGCCGGTGGCTTTTGTGACATCTCGGTTTCCTCCCAGGAGGTAGAGTCGTAAGCTTGGGAACCGGATATTCCTTCCACATTTTGTCTTCCCAGTCAAGGAACTCATCTTGAGTACACAACCGTCGGTAGCTGATAATCGGGGGTCCAGGAACCGGAGCAGCCTGAGATCCGGACCTCTGGCCAAGGCGCCTCTCTATACCACTTTGGGGCTTCTCCTTCTCGGTTGCGCGTCTTCAGGGGAGCGGAGAACCGGCGGTGGCTCGGATCGGGAAAGTGGAGGGGAGATCACGGTTCTGGACTATCTGGACACGTATCTCCCACGGGATTCCTACATCGCGAAGTTCGAGATTCTGTCGAACGGAAGCGCGGCTCTTCTGTACCCTCTGGGGACAAGTGACAAAGGACGGACTCCCCGGGGCACGCACCATCTTCGAGGGGTGCCACCGCCATTTGTCAGGGCTCAGAGGGACCTCTACAGTCCGCGGATCACCGGGTTGCTGAACCGGTCCCCAGGAGCCATCAACCGGGTCACGGTTCTTGTGGTGGCGGCAGATCGTCCCCTGAATGTGGAGCCGTTCCTGGACCACCCGGCCGCGCTCCGGGACCACCTTCTCGAGGCAGGGTGCACCACTGAACTGGCCGCCCTGGAAGAGATTCTCAATTCGGTAGT
>CBDUAX010000041.1:0-14970 GCA_965365235.1 uncultured bacterium | reverse complement strand
TGAATGTTCTGCGAACCGAGCCGTGACCTCCGAAGCCGCCGGGCGGCCTCAAGGTCCCAGCTTCTTGAGGGGCTGGCAAGGTCGGCTCCCCCTTTTGACGGATGCCAGCCTCCGAGCCAAGATCGGAAAAGGGTGCCAAACTCCGGCGTCTCAACTTTGAATTGGGTGCGGGAATGCAGAGGATGGATCCAGGCCACGGCGCCCAAAAAGGAAGGGAGCCGCCAGCCCAAAGGCCGAAGGCTCCCTGATGTCCAACTCTGACAACTCGCTACCCGTCATCCCTCGCTTCGGTGGCCAGGAGCGCCAGGACCTGCTCTCTGACATGGTCGGGGCATTTTTCCTTCTCACGAGACTGGCGAAGGGCCTCCTTGAAACGCTCCTCGAGGCGAAGGTGGGGGTAACATCTCTGGCAGACCTCGAAGTGATGGGCCACATCTCTGGCATCGGAGGCCTCCATCTCGCCATCCAGATATTCGTGAACCCTCTCGAGTGCTTCCATACAACTGATCGGTTTGCATTCCGGACACTCACCAACCCCGTTCTTGTGGTGGTTCTGTCCGTTGCCTCGGCCCATCAGAAGCCGCTTGAGGCGGTCTAAAAAGGTCATCTTCATTCCTCGGGCCTCCCTGGGGATTCCGGAATGTACCCCATGGAAACCGCATAGTCGTACAGAGCGTTCTGAAGAATGCGCCTCCCCCGAAAAAGCCGGCTCTTCACCGTACCCACCGGGACCTCCATCATTTCGGCGATCTCCTGGTACGAAAGGCCCTCCACGTCGGACAACACGACTGCAGTTCGATAGTCTTCAGGCAACTCTTGAATTCGGCTCAATACCTCATCGTCCACAATGGACTGGAAGAAATCCCCTTCTGGATCCCCCTCAACCGCTTTCACCCAAACCGGGTTCACAACATCGAAGGGCCCCGAGCTCCGGTCCACATTCTCTGCCACGATTTCGTCGTGGCGTTGACCCCTCTCCTGCTGCCGCAGAAACACGTTTCTGCAGATAGTAAACAACCAACTCTTGCATTGGGTTCCTGGGGTGTATTGATCCCACGCACGGAAGGCCCGAAGAAAGGTCTCCTGTACGAGGTCTTCCGCACGATCCTGGGCACCGGAGAGACGGAGGGCAAACCGGAACACGGCATCCATGTGAGGAATCGCCTCCTCATGGAATTCGGCCTGGTTCTTCTTGCTGGTCGATTCCGTCACCCGAGATCCTCCAACGCTTCCTCCATCTCTTCCAACAAGCCTCCATGGCCCCGACGAGAGGCAATCTCGATTCCGCGTCGATAGGCCAGTTTCGCGTCCTCGACCTCACCCAGCTCCGCGAGCGCCGCCCCCAGCCGAGCCCACCCGTTCCCCTCGTCCTCGACCATGGCAAGGTAGGATCTGAGGGTATCGGCTCCGCCCCGAGTTTCCCCCTGTTTCAAAAGCTCCACAGCCAGGCCGAAGAGAAGGCGCGGATCATCCGGTTTGGCCTGGGCCATTCGGCGCAGGGTATCGAGCCTTGATTCGGTCATTGGCGAAGTTGATGTCGGTCAATGAGGATGATAAGGTCCGAGCCTTGGAACGACCACGGTCTTTTTCGTTCACCCGGTTCGGGTCAGCCCGGAAAGAGGAAGGTTCTCGCCACCTCTGGGGTGGGGGGTGCGCCCGTCACCACCTCGATGAGGGCCTCCATCTCTTGGCCCATCTCCGTAACCCTCGAGAGAACCGAGAGGGCATGCCCGAAAAGGAAGTATGAGGCGACGGCGAGTTCCTCGGCTGGGTGGGCCATGATGATGGAAAGATCCATCTCCTCTCTGAGGCGTTCCACGATCTTCGCCACGGCACGGGCAACCCAGCGCTGTTCCGAGAGCGTCTGGATGTTCAAGTCGCCGGTGAGGCGGGGGAGAAGGGCCTCCACTTCCGCTCTTCCTTCGGGAGGAGCGGCAACAGAAGAACCCCCGCCCGGACCTTCGCCCAGGTAGGCATCGGCACCCTGCTTCAGGGCGCCCAGTTCTTCAAAGTTACAGTGCAGGATCATCGTCCTTTCCTCCAACCCAACGTACCGCATTCCGTCGAGTCCGTTCCCCCTGGCAGCCCCCTACCGGGCTGGTTGTTCCCCCCGGGGCTAAGCCTGGCCCAGGCTCGGGTCCCTGGCCAGGGGCGGGCGAGCTTCCCCCCTCTCAAGGATACGTACGTTCTGGCCCACCCGAAAGCTACTCGTTCCCGAGAAGATCGCGTTCTGCCCGAAGTAGGCCTTCCCCTCCCATCTACGAAAGCCGGAGAGGGTTTTCAAGGGTTCCTTTCCTCTGGTTCCCGTTCCCGGATCAACGGTCGTGACCGAGCATCGAGCACAGGGCTTGACCAACTCCAGGCGAACACCGCCCACCTCCAGAATCCTCCAACCATCCTCCTCCCACGGTTCGGCTCCACCTACCACAAGGTTCGGCCGAAATCGGAGCATGCTTGAGGGTTGGGCCAACCTTTGATTCAGATCGGTCAGGGAAGCTTCAGTGGTGATGAGGAGAGGGTAGCCGTCGGAGAAACTCGTTGTGTGTCCAGGAGCATAGTCCGGATCCACGGGCCTATTGAAGCGCTCCGGAGAGAACACCAGTCGGCACTCCTCTCCGAAGTACGCCGAGAACCAGTTTGAAACGGACTCGATGAGGACGGCTTCGACGCGGTCTTGCTGAACACGGACCGGAATGGTGGGTCCGGATGCGGCTTCCAGGTCCAAAAAGATCGGGTCCATGCCAGGCGCTTCTGCCACGAAACGCCGGACCTCCCGGGGCTCGATCTTCGATCCCTGGCCCGGGGGATGGGCACCCTCCCCAGAAGGGGAAAGCTGAATCAAGGCAAGGCTGGGGTGCGTGCGCTGTGAGATGAAGTCTCCATTCTCTTTGACGAGCATCCACCGCCGATCGCCGGGAACACCGAATACGTCAAAACGGGTGGCCGGAAGATCGAAACCACCAGCCCCTTTGAGGGGATAGCACCGGATTCTGGTCAGCTTGAGAGGTTCACCTTCTCGGGGAGAGATCTCAATCACGCCCGCACAGGCGACATTCCGCCACCGGCCTCCTGGACGAAGAGGGGGATGGAAACATGGTGTTCTCCATTCAAAGAAACATCGAAGTGATACCGGCCAGCTTGGGGGAAAGTCAGGCGTTCGATGTTGAGAACTTGAGGGATCCGGATCTGGCCGCCGGTCACGGCCGGGCCAGGGCCGACTGAGAACTCACCGTTCATTCCCATCATCTTCGTGCCATCCGGGCCCTTGAGGACGATCTCGATCTTGTGGGACCCCGCCTCTCCCAGAGATGCCGATAACCTGAGAATCAGGGAAAGGTGCGGATGATGGGCAGGCAGCTCCCCGACCGCGATCCGATCGAAGATTCCCAGGATGTTGAGCTTTCCGGATACGTCCACTGTTGCCGCATCAGCCAGGAGAGCCAGGTCGATTTCCATTCCGGTCAGCCTTCCCTCAAGAGGGTTTCACCCAGTAGCAACCCGGCCACGAGATCCAGAATCGCGTGGGCGAGCACGGCCGGCCAAATGCTTCCCGAGAGCAGGAACACCGCCGCCAGCAAGAATCCCATCGACCCTGTCCGGGCCACTCCCAACCACCCCTGGTACCCATGAAGACAGCCGAAGGCCAGAGAAGAGACCAGGGCGCCTCCCCACTCCGACCCCGACAAAAGCACCATGACTGGAATCGCAAATCCCCGAAAAGCGAGCTCCTCCCCGATCCCGGCAGCCAGGGAAAGAAAAACGAATACGATCTTCTCGGATCCGGTCTTGGGTAGGAGTTGGTGTAACAGAGGGGTCTCGTTGATCCCGAGCTTGATCCTCCCCATCAGGAAGCCGAACTGGAGGACGAGAATCCCTACGGTTCCCAGAAGGGTCCAACCCATCAGGGCTCCCAGAGACAGGCTACCCAATCCCATCAAAGACCGGCCTACCTCAGCGGTGCCGATGATCAAGCCTCCCCAACCCAGGAGCAGGATGACGGCTCCGGAGCTGAGATAAACTGGGATGCGAGGAAAGCTACCCTCGTCATCAGCCAGAGGGAGTTGAGCCAAGCCCAGAATCGGAAGGAGTTCCAGAATCAGCGCCAGGTACAAGCATCCCCAAAACCCCAAAGGGCTCCAAAACCAAAGGGCCCAGACGAGGAGTGGGAAAGCCAAGAGCCCGGCTTTGACGATACGGCGGAGAAGCTTCGGGTACGGAGTCACGACGCACTTCCTTTCCGTAGCCTACTGCCAAGCTCTTCAACCGCTTCCAGGGTATCCAGAACATCCTCCCAGGTAGATCGGTAGTTCATGATGGCGATGCGAAGCGAGTATATGCCGCGGAGTCTTGTCGACGACATCATGGCCAGTCCCGAATCTACAATCTCTTCTTGAATCGAAAGATTCAACGCCTCCAACCCCTCGGCACTCAGGTCTCTCGCCGGCGGATTGAATCGAAAGCAAACAATGCCCAGGGCGGCAGGCCCAAGGGTCTCGAGGCTGTCTGAAGCTCGGATGAACGCTTCGGCCCGCCGGGCCAGATCCAGACTCTCCTGAATGGTCTCCCGGAACGCATCCATCCCCAGCATCTGCACGGCCATCCAGATCTTCAATGCCCTGAACCGACGGGTGAGTTGTACACCCCGGTCGGCAAAGTTGACGTGCTCTTTCCCCAGTGCGGTATCCTGGAGGTACTCGGGGAGAATCCTGAAAGCCTCCTCCAACACCGCTGTGTCCCGGACCATCAGGCATCCGGTCTCATAGGGCTGAAAAAACCATTTGTGTGGGTCCAAGGTGACGCTGTCAGCCTGATGAATCCCTTTGAAAATCTGCCTTCCCTCTTCCGTCAACACGGCGAACCCACCGTAAGCCGCATCGACATGGAACCAGAGGTCCTCCTGCCGGGCAATGGAAGCCATGGCCTGAAGCGGGTCTGTGGCCCCGGTGTTGGTGGCTCCGGCGTTCCCGCAAACACAAAGAGGGGTCGATCCACCAGCCCGGTCAGCCCGAATCGCTTCACGGAGAGCGTCCAGGTCCATTCGAAAGGCTTGGTCAGTGGGGATCTTCCTGACTCGTTCGGCACTGATCCCCATGATCCGTGCGCCTCGTTCCAGGGAGCTATGGCCCTGGTCGCTGGTATAGATCGTCGGATCAGCGGGGTGTCCGGCCCTCTCCCTGGCAGTGACCAGTGCCACCAGGTTGGCGGCGGACCCTCCAGACGTGAGCACGCCACCTCCGCCTTCGGGAAGACCCAACCATTGGCGGAACCAATCCACAACAACCAGTTCGAGTTGGCTGGGACCGGCCGATTCCAGCCAGGTTCCCTGGAAGATGTTGTACCCAGTGGCAAGGTAGTCGCCCAGAACCGATGGCCAGGTGGGGGAGGAGGGAATGAAGGCGAAAAACCTCGGATGATCAATCCGTCCTGCAACGGGGAGAATGTCCTCCAGTGCTCGGGCCAGAACCGCGTCGGGATCCCTGGCTTCTTCAGGAGGAGGTTCCTCCATGAGGGGTTCCAGCTCCTTCCTGGTACCCCCGATCCAGGCCGGCTCTTCACCCAGACCAACCCATCGATCTACAACTTGATCGATCACGGCATGGCCCAACCGCCGCATCAGCGACGCTTCCATCTCCAATCTCGATCTGGCTCTGGATTCCACCACTTTCCCCCAGGTTCTCTCCCGCTCGTCCTTTGACGTACGCCCCTGGCTATTTTAGTCTCTCACGACTCCAGCGGGAGGGCTGACAGGAACGCCGAGAGTCCCCAACCAAGCGCGAGGAGCCAGATGCCATCTGAGAGAAAGAAGGGCACGCCGGTATTCCAGGTCATCGATGCCATGAGTGCGCCGTATGTCGGACAGATCCTTCGTGTGCGGCTCGCCAGCGGGAAAACACCCTCTCTCCGTGAGATCAAAGGCTCCCGCCTGAAGGCACGTTCACCCGAAGGGGAAGAAACCACCGTGAGGGTGTTGGCCTTCTCCATGATTGGCGGCAAACCCTCCGAAGCCCGATTCGGCCGGACCGGCCGGTTGGACCTGGTCGTTGACCAGGATCCGGGAGAAACGCCAGTCGGACTCCGGTGGCGCCTGGAGGGTCCTTCCTAGAGGACCAGAACAGAGAAAAAGAGGAGCCCGCTCCGGATCTTGCCGAAGCGGGCTCTTTTGGTATCCCACAAAACACCCTGGATCATCTACCATCCCCGGTTGACATCTCCTTTCCCCGCTTTCTTTGGGAAAAGAAGTGCCCGCGTCCTCAACCCTTCTCCTCTTCCCTGAGCCCGGGTGGCTCTCTGGAAAAGGTCTCCACAAACCACCCTCGATATCGCTCCAGGGCCTCCGGGTCATCCTGAAGCCAACGTGCTTTCTCCTCAGGGAACTCTTCTCCCCGTGCCGTCAGGAGGAACGCATCCAGGTACCCCGACTCATTGGCGTAGACCAGTTCCTCCAGCGGTTCGTACGCCTCGGCGTCGAAGACCCCACGCCCGTACAGCCACACGTCGGAGACTCTTGCCAAGAAGGCCCGTTCCAGGAGGTATCCCTCCGTCGGGGCGGCCGCCGGCAGGAACTCATCCAGGCGCCCCATCTCTTTCATCAGATGAAGGTGCGCATAGATCTGGTATGCCGTCTCGGCTTCCCTGGATTTTCCACCTTCGACTCCGATGCGAGCGGTGTCTCCTTCGATGAGGAGTGACTCCCATGGGTAGGCAGGCGTGTCTCGGACGGCTGTCACGATCCAGAAGGTCGGGTCCTGCTCGATGTTCTGCATTTGGGGGCGGAACCAGGAGTCGATCTCCTGCATCCTCGGTTTTTCCGGATAGAGCCTCGCCCCCGACCGGATCACGAGAGGGCGCGGGTCGGGCAAATCGGCAGGGCCGCTGGCACAGGCGCCCAGGCCCACCACAAGGAGGCCCAGGGTCAGAACCTTCCAGCGCGCCCGGTCCGGCGAACGGAGAACTGAACTCAACTGCGGCAGCATAATGGTCTCCAAATGTGTCTCTAAAAGGGTTCTTGCACCGATATGGAACCCCGAGGGCCCCCTGGAGGGTTCCAATCGAGAATCTTGACACCCGACCTAGAATCGGCGGAATTGGGTAAATCACTAGACGAGTTGGACACCATATGATTACAGCGTTTCCAGAAATGACCGGTCAAACACGGGAGTTCAGCGCTCCTCAGAACATGACTCCGCAGGAGCTGGGGGACACTCTGGCACGCCTGGTCTGGGAGAGTTTTTCCGACTTCATCGCCGATGGAGATGCTGAGAATCTCCTTGGGGGACTCGGATTGACTCGAGAAGACGGAGTCCCGTCAGGAGCTCCCACCGAGGAGATCCTGATCTTCCTCATGTGGGCCCATACCCGGGGACTCCAGTTGGCATTCGTCGGACGGTCCGATGAAAACCTGGTCCGAGAAGGGTTGGACTTCTTCCATGCTGCCATTCTGGACGACATGGTGGAGAACGGTACGCCTCGAAGTCAGCTCCCACTCTTCGAGGGACGGGTCGGCGCCCGCTATACCGAATACCACGCTGCGGCGAAGCAGTCGGATGCCCATCTGGGCCAAGCGGTCGCCAGGCATCTCGCCGGGCAGCAGCCGGGCCATGAAGCTCTAGCCCAAGCCCTTCAGGAGCGAGCCGTCGAGGTCGCCAATCCGCTGAAGGACTTCCTGGAAGAGGTCGAGTTGGTCAACTGATTGGGAACGGGCTGAGGCAAGACGCTGAGAGAGAGGAGACCGCCATTCCACGGGTGGCGGTCTCTTGTTGTTCGATCCCATCCGCGGAGTTCAACCCTTGTCTCAACGGTGGAGGGTCACAGGCCCAGGGAGGAACGAATCAGTGGGCTGATGCGCTCCGGCGTCCAGGGCGGGTCGAAGGTGAGCTGCACCTCGGCTTCCTCCACTCCCTCCACTTTCGCTATCGCCAGGCGGGCCTGATCCACGATCTGCCCAGCCACGGGACACATGGGCGTCGTCAGGGAGATGATGGCTTTGGCCTTTGTTTCCTCCACCTGGATGTCATAAACGAGGCCAAGGGTCACCAGATCGATGTTCAGTTCCGGATCTTTGACGGTTTTGAGCGCGTTACGAACGTCCTTCTCGGTGACCGGCATACTTTCCTCGATGCTCCAGTGTAAGGAATCCTGCTTCCCAGGATCCCTACTGTTTCCTGAGAAACAGGATGGATGTCTCAAACGGTTTGTTCGGTTCAGCCTTCTTTAGTGCTTTTTGAACCAACCCGACAACATCGCCGACGGGTTTGCCCTGCAGAGAGGCCACCAGATCGGCAGCGCCTCGGAAGATCCCTTGGGAGGCTTCTGAGAGGACGAGTATTGCGTCGCCGGCCCCCACTTCCTTCTCCTGGGTACCGTAGCGGAAGCCCTCCATCAAGCCCAGAGGCGGGCCATGGGAGGAGAACTCTTCGAAGATCCCCGTTCTCCGGATTACCCCGCCCAGAGGTCGCCCAGCACCTGCCCAGGACACACTGCCCTCATCCGGCAAAAGGACCCCCGCTTCCACGTACTGCTCCATCCCCGCCACGACCGCCGTGGACAAGCCTGAATTCACCCGGGCCAACAAGCCAGTGAGATCTGCCTGGTCTTTCCCAAGCTCCCGGAGTAGGCCTCGGGCCACCGCAAGGTAATGCCCCGGCGGCAGACCATCGCCCTGGACATTCAGCGTCAAGAGGGCCCGGCGCCCGCTTTTCAGAAGAGCGAAATCCCAGATCGTCCCGCCACGGCTATCCTCCTCGAGGGTAGTGCCCGCGGCGATATCGTACCCGGGTACTTTCGGGGCTTCCCTGGGGATCAGGCCCCTCTGGATGATGCGGCTGATCTCTCCAGGAGACCGACTCCCATCATTGAACTGCACGTCAGGTTCTCCCGAGTGGAGGTGGCAAAGAAGTGTGAATGTAAAACCAGTGGGGAACCGGGTGAAGAAGGACCTCCCTGGTTTGTTGACCTGGGGACCGAAAAAACGGGGGCGCCTTTCGACGCCCCCGCAAAACCCCGGGAGGAGAGCCCTATCGGTCCCGCTCCGGCTGGAGTTGATCAGCTCCGACTACCGCCAGAGGAACATCACCAAAACCGGAAGCTTGAGGATTCTGTTGTCCCCCCGTGGCTTCCACCACCTGGCGGGATACGTAGTTGAAGGCTTCGGTGAAGGTGACTACCCCGTTGGCGTTCTCATCCCCTCGCCCCCCCAAACCCTCGAGTAGGAAATGGGTGAAGACCCCGTGCCCTCCCCACCGCTCATCCTCGTAGGAGAACTCGTTGGCGGCCGCGGCTGTCATGATCAATCGGCGCGAGGGGTTGAAAAGTTGTGAGAACCCTTCGGCGATGGGGTTCGTGTCAAACAGCCCCTCCTGGGTCCCCGCCGAGTGGCATGCATCTGCAATGACGATGACTCGCTCAGAATCAATCTGGCGACGGAGGGCAGTTTTCACGTCCCACATGGGGAAGCCGGTGGTGGCCATCGAGTCCAGATCTGCGTCATAGGGAAGCAGATAGAGGTTATCCGGCCGGCCCGGGTCCGGGGCCCCATGGCCTGCATAGTAGATCAGGACCAGGTCGTCACGATCCGCTTGTTGGAGAAAGACGAAGAGGGCCTCCCGTATTGCTGCGCCGGTTGCCTCCTCATTCTGGAGGAAAAGAACGTGGTCGTCCTCGAAGGGGCCGGCAGCGGAGCTCGTGAGAAATTCATGGACAGCTTCGGCATCCGAACTGGCGTACCCCAGGTCCGGGATGGCCCCGGAACGGTAGTCGCTGATTCCCACGACGACAGCCCAGCGCTCGTCAATTCTGGGTGCGGCCACCGTCTGGGAGACGGCTCCTGAGGCGGCCTGAGCCACCACCGCCAGTGTGTCCCGATCCATAGGGAGTGTTGTCATAGCCGAGAATTTGCGGGCGTTCTGGCCCTCCAGGCCCAATCGGGCTGCTTCGACCTCGGTCAGTGGCTCCAGAGTGGCCGGTTTCCCCTCCACGGAGACACTCCTGGCATCGCCGAGAACCACTCCCTCCAATCGAACCGGATTGAACGCCGAAGCCATTCGATTGGTCCGGGTCACCACCCCCTGCCCGCGATTCGATCCCTGAGCCGACGGACGGACATCGGCCAGAAGGATCGCCACACCTGGAGCCGGAGACGGCCGAGCCTGAGCCATTTGAGTCACGGCGGCGACCGAACCCGGATCGGGTCGCCAGTACGTCTGATCCGTCCAGGCCTGCTCCTCCCAATTGTTCATGAGTTGGCCGACAAAGGAGGTACCCGTGAGGATCTGCGAGGTGGCTTGGCGAATGACCTTGGTTCGAGCCGCCTGTTCCGTGGCCTCAATGGCCCGTGACTCCTCGGTGGCCGTGGCGATCACCCGGCCCGCATCCAGGCGGAGGGCTCGGAGGGCGACTTCACTGGTGGCTGTAATGAGGGTACCGTCTACCGGATCGGGCCGGGCCCCCCAGTCGGCCCGGCCGATAATGAGAACCTGTGCGCCGAAGTCCCTGCCTAAATCGGTGGCAGCCCCTTCATCCCCTTCCAGGGCTTGGGCCACCAGCTCCCGCTGGGCCGCTGAGTGGGCGAGGGCAGGATCGATGAGGGGGAAGCCGGCCGCTCTCAGGAACGCGGAGAGATCTCTCGCCGCAACGTCACCCTCCCCCTCTTCGGCCACAAACACAAGCGTCCGGGGGAGATCGGTGGAGAAGGCGATTCCTCCCCTTTCCTGAGCAGCGATGCTCTCCAAACCAGCCGCTGAAACGGCTAGAGCCAGTCCAAGAAGGGGAAGGACAGTCCAGCTTTTCGCGGCGATCATCGATCACCCCCTTCCCCACCAAGACGAAGGAGGGCCTTCTCCGCATTCCGGTGTCCCGGGTGGATCTCCAGGGCCCTACGATACTGCTCGATGGCCCGCTCCGTTTCTCCCTTGTCCTCGAAGTCCACGCCACGAGAGAAGGCGATGGTAGCTTGGACAGGAATCGGCGCCACCTCTTCCCGGGCCGAAGGCGCCTCGAGTTGAAGTTTCTCAGAGAAGGTATCGGCGATTCGAACCACCATGGAGAGGAGCTCACTGGTCTGGTCAGAGAGTTTTTCGACCTCCATGACCTCTGTGGTCTCGACGTCCACGATCCGTACGTCCATCCGGGTTTCGTTGTTGATGCTCGTCACCTGGCCATAGATGGTGTACTGGGCGCCAACCATCAGGCCAACCTCCAGAGCCGTTTCCTCCCCAACCCGTCCGGACAGAGAAAGGCGCTGTTCCATGAGGAGGTCCTGAAGGTTGTATCGCTCGATGACACGGATTCCCTCCCGCTCGGAGAGCTCCGTCACGAGCATGGCAGCGACCGCTTTGCCCAACGGCGCTGAGTTCGCTCCCTCCCCGACCATGAGGCCGGTGAAGTCGAGAACCGCCACGGTAGGCAGGTCCGTCTGGTCCTCCTGGGCCGCTCCTTCCTGGACACCCAAAAAGAGGAAACCTGCGAAGAGCACAAAGACCCGAGGTGCGAGGTAGCGCAAGTGACTATCCTCCATCTGGGGGGGATTCCGGCGAAAGATCAGCCCGGGAAAGGGCTGAAGCACGGGCCTTTCGGGGGCCTGACAAACCCTTTGCCCGGGAAAAGGCGCACGACTAAATTTAAGAGCCCCCAAACAGGGAAGCGAGCTTTTCCTCTCCCTCCGCACCAAGGCCAAGGGATATCATCGCTTCCGGCCGGAGCCTTCTTTCATGAGACATCGCTTAGTACTACCGATGGCATTCGTAGGGTCCACCCTACTTTCTTTCTCTGGATGCGTGAGGAACATTCCGCTCCCGGAACCGGCCGACCTTCCCAGGCTCGAGGAGGCTGTCAGGGCCAATCCATACGATCCCGAGAGCTTGACTCAGCTTGGGATGGCCCAATACCGGGCCCGCCGTGTGGAGGAGGCGGAGGCCACGTTGAACCAAGCTGTGGGCACCGGGGAAGCCCCCGGCATCGCCTATCTCTATCTGGGGCTGGCTCACGAAGATCAGGAGGAGTGGAGCGGAGCCAGATCGGCCTACGTCTCCTATATCGAGCGGGGCCAATACGGTGAGTTGAGGCAGGAGATCGAGGAGAGGCTCGATCTCATCATCCGACAGGAGTTCCGTTCTCAGGCTAGAGAACTCGTGGCCCAGGAAGAGGAACTCTCGGGCCAAAGCCCGACCCCGGGAAGCGTGGCGGTCCTCCCTTTCCGACTCATCACCGACAACGAAGACCTTCTTCCTCTCCAGGTCGCCCTGGCCGACATGATGACCACAGACCTGGCCCTCTCAGGAGGCCTCACGGTCCTGGAACGGGCCCAGGTACAGGGCCTCGTTACGGAGATGGCCCTTTCGGAGGCGGGCTACACCGCTCCGGAAACCGGGGCCAGAGCGGGAAGGATGCTCAGGGCCGAGCACGTCATTCAGGGTGCCGTTGCGGCCCTCCCGGAAGACACGATCCGAATGGACAGTGACGTGCTGAACACCGGCCGCGTAGAATCCGCCGGCGACGCCACGGCCCAAGCATCGATGGAAGGGCTTTTCGACATCGAGAAAGAGACGGTATTCCGGATTCTCGACATCCTCGGGGTGGAAGTCACTGCTGCGGAAAGGGAGGCCATCGGACAAAACCGAGCCGCAAACCTCCTTGCCTTTCTCGCCTATGGGCAGGGGCTTCAGGCTCTGGACGAGGGGAATTTCGCGGATGCCCAGCGCTTCTTCAGTGAAGCGCTTCAGGCGGATCCAGGCTTCACCGCCGCCCAGACAGCCCGAACCGAGGCGGAGGGCCTGGTTCAGATCAGCGAGACTTCGCCGTTCATGATCTCGTCCCGAACCGGTTCTGAATTCTCACCCTCCGCCGGGGGCTCAACCGGCGTATCTACCACCGGAACCTCCACTTCCATGTCGTCCCTCCTGGAGGCCACAACGGAAGGGGTGGTTCCGGGCCCGGCCGGCCTCATCGTAGATCTTGGGACGGTCCTCACTGGGTCGGACATCCAGAGCTTCCTGCGAGATCCCCTGCAGGAGGCCCAGGGTCAAGAAGGGGTTACGGAACCCAGTACCGTCTCCATTCGCATCACGATCCGGCTGCCTGGCGGGGGGGAATGAGATGAGCCAGACACGGAATTTCCCCAGAAACCCTGCACCGCGACTCCTCATCACCCTCACACTGGCAATTGCTGTACTGACACCGGCCGGGGCGTGGGGACAGATCTCACAACATGCTTTTGGCACCGGAGCGCTGTTCCAGAGCTACTCTTTCGGGGAGGGCCTGGGGACAGATGTGGCCAATCTCATTCTCATCCCGGTGGCCTATTCTCTCCCTGTGGGCCAGAGCTTCGACTTGGAGCTCTACAGTGCCTTTGCGAATGGAGCCGTGGAGCAGGACGGGACCACCTTCACTCTCCAGGGACCGGTAGACACTCGAGTCCGGGCCCGGTATCAGCTTTCACCCTGGGCCGTTTTCACTGCCCTGGTGAACCTCCCCACCGGGAACTCCGCACACGACCCTGAGGAAGCCGTCGTAGCCTCGGTCTTGTCTACCGACATTCTTGGGTTTCAGGAAGCCACGTGGGGGACCGGTACCGCCGTCACGGCCGGGTTCGCCACCGCCCACCAGGCAGAGGGCTGGGGAATCGGAATCGGGGCCAGCTATCGGCTCTCCAATGGGTTTGAGCCAACGGAGGAAAGTAGTCTCACCTACCAACCAGGGAATGAGATCCGGGTCCGGGTCGGCGTGGATCGAAACGTGGGAGAAAGTGGGAAATTCACCCTGGGTGTGACCGGCCAGAACTTCTCCGAAGACCAGTACGATGGAGAAAACCTCTTCCAGGCAGGGAATCGGTTCCGGGTCGATGCATCCTATGCGTTCCGGTCAGGACGCTCGACCTGGGCCCTCTACGCCGTGGATGTCTGGCGGGAGTCGGGAGACGCCTTCCTCGATCTGGTCAACCCCGAAGGGACCGTGGTGGGCGACACCACAGTGGTCGTGGGCTCTCAGAACCTCTTTATGGTGGGAGTGAACGGCTCGACGCCCCTGAGCGGTTCCCTCCGGATTCGACCTTCCCTGGACCTCAGGTATCAATCCCGGGAGGAGGTCAACGGCGAGGGATGGATCATCGGCGCCGGTGCGGACCTCCCTCTCCGGGCCTTTGGGTCCGTCGACCTTTTTCCCCGAGGAAAGGTCTTGTTCGGGTCCTTGAAAAGCCTGCTGGAGGAGTCTGTCGGCCTGTGGGGACTCGAGTTGGGTGTCACCGTTCGGTGGCAGGGATAGGGCTCGAGGAGTATTCACTCGGCTCGACAATTCCGATCGATTGGGCGAGACTTCCTAACTGTTTCCCGAAAGCGCCCGGCCTGGCCGGGCGCTTTCGTTGGCAACCCTTTGCAGAACAATACCCGGCTGGACGTTCGACATGACTCGCAAGATCGCCATCAACACCGGGGGCGGAGACGCCCCGGGCCTCAATGCCGTAATTCGTGCCGTTGTCCTTGCTGCCATCAATGAGGGTTGGGAGGTCTACGGCATCCGAGACGGGTTTGGGGGCCTTCTCAACCCGAAGGAAGACGAGGAAGGGGTAGTTCGCCTCACCCGGGACTCTGTCAGCGGAATCACACACCTGGGCGGGACCATCCTGGGGACCTCGAATCGGGGCAATCCCATGACCTGGCCACAGCTTCAGGAGGACGGCTCCATCGTCGAGATCGACCGATCCGAAGAGATTCTCGCTGGGTTCGAGGAGCGGGGCCTGCACTGCCTCATCGCCATCGGAGGAGATGGGTCCCTGGCCATCGCGAAGCACCTCAGGAGCAAAGGCCTTCGAGTCATCGGGATCCCGAAAACGATCGACAACGATCTCGGGTCAACGGTAATGACCTTCGGCTTCCTTACAGCTGTCGAAACGGCCACCGACGCACTGGACAAGCTTCACTCCACCGCCCAATCCCACAGGCGAACCTTCTCCCCCGGGATGTCCTGTGGCCGAGAAAAAGA
>CBDUAX010000040.1:0-15183 GCA_965365235.1 uncultured bacterium | reverse complement strand
CACTTGCCGGTCCCGCACGAGCGGCCTCAGCCACGATGAGAGACCCTCGACCCGACTCACGCACGTCCCTCCTCGCGCGTCCTCTCCGTCGTCGCCCCGCCGTCAGGGGCACTGGACCGCTGTGGTTGGCGGGGAGGTGGCTTCGATCCTGGTTCAACGCATCAACGCCCCGAATCCCAGGTACTTCATTGGGGAGGGGAAAGCTCGGGAGCTGAAGGATCTGGTAGCCGATTCAGGCTCGAACCTGGTCATCTTCGACGATGAACTTTCACCGGCACAAGGGAAGAACCTGGAAGACCTCGTCGGGGTCAGGATCATGGACCGCCCGGAACTGATCCTCGATATCTTCGCTACCAGGGCAAGGACCCATGAGGCCAAGATGCAGGTAGAACTGGCCCAGCTGGAGTATCTGCTTCCAAGGCTCCGCCGGATGTGGAGCCATCTTTCCCGCATCCGGGGTGGAATCGGCCTGAGGGGCCCCGGGGAAACCCAGCTGGAATCCGACCGCCGCCTCATCGGAACCCGGATCTCCGACCTGAAAAGGAAGCTCAAAGATGTGGCTCAGGCCCGGGCTGTCCGACGGAAGGGAAGAGCAGGGGAGTTCAGAGCCGCTTTGGTTGGGTATACGAATGCCGGAAAATCCTCTCTCCTCATGGCGCTGTCCGGATCTGACCTCTTCGTGGAAGACCGCCTGTTCGCCACGCTGGATTCGGCTACTCGAACAGTGGATCTGGGGGCGGGACACCAAGCGTTGATCACCGACACCGTTGGGTTCATCCGGAAACTCCCTCACCACCTCATCGCCTCTTTTCGCTCCACGTTGGAGGAGGCGAGAGAGGCGGATGTCCTTCTCCATGTCATCGATGCCTCTGACCCAGATTGGGAGGAGCATCGGGCGGTGGTCCACGAGGTCCTCGAGGAATTGGATTTGACGGAACGACCCCAGTTATTGGTTTTCAATAAGACCGATCGGATCACTCACCAGGAAGAAGAGGATTTGAGGGCCCGGACTCGAGCGTTGGAAGAGACCCCTGCCGTCTTTGTTTCCGCTCACCGGGAAGAGACCTTTCCCCGGATTCGGGACGCCTTGAAAGCCCGAATTCGGGCTGGGCTCCGGGAAGTCTGGGTTTCCCTACAAGCTGGGGACGGGGAGACGCTTGCCTCCCTCCACCGGGAGGGCGAAGTGCTGGCTCAGAAAGGGAACGGGACCCGAGTAGATGTCCAGGTTCGGCTCCCGGCACCCTGGGTCGGGCGCCTTTTGGAAAAAGAGGGCGTCCGAATCGTGGAACCGGTCTGAGATCGTGGCTGAGCGCCTTTTTTTCGTCGGTCCGGGAAGAGCAGGCCTTTCCCTGGGATACAGCCTTTGGCAGGCTGGAGCGGTGCAGGAGATCACCTACTGCGGCCGCCGTCCCGACCCTCCACCGCATCCCCTCTTTATCGAAGCGATCGCGCGGTATGTGTTCGGTCTGGAGCGGCCGCCTGAGGGAACCACCGCAGTCCTTCTCTCGGTGCCGGACCTTGTTCTTCCTGAAATCGCCGTGGCTCTGGCTGCCCAGGGGGAGGCCCCTGGCGGGTGTTCTGTGTTCCACCTCTCAGGAGCCCTGGGAACCGATCCACTGGCCCCGCTTGTGCCAGCTGGGTACAGCACCGGAGCCCTCCATCCGCTTCAAACCCTTGCCGACCCAGTGCTTGGTGCAAGGCAACTTGCAGGGGTCTACTTCTCGATCTCAGGCGAACCATCGGCTCTGGGTGTGGCCCGACGTATCGTCCACCACCTCGGAGGGGAGAGCCTCTCTATCCCGGTTACCCGGCGCCCCTTGTATCATGCCGCAGCGGTGTTCGCCTCCAACTATCTCGCGGGTCTGATTTCCGCTGCAGGGCGGCTCATGGCTCAAGTCGGGATTCCGGAAGATGAGGCTCTACGCTCCATTCTTCCGCTGGCCAGGGGGAGCCTGGAAAATCTGGAGCGAATGGGTCCGGTTTTGGCGCTTACGGGTCCCATCTCGAGAGGGGACACGGATACCATCAGGATGCACCTCCGGACTTTGGAGCCAAGGGAGCGCGTACTCTACGCCGCCCTGGGCCTCGAGATCCTGAATCTTGCCGAGGAAGGAGGCCTGGCGAGGGAAACCGCCGAGGCTGTCCGAGAGATCTTGGAGGGAGGAAAATGAGGCTTTACGTCAACATCGATCATGTCGCGACGGTCCGGCAAGCCCGCCGCACCGACGAGCCGGATCCGGTCCGGGCCGCCGTTCTGGCTGAGTTGGGGGGTGCCCACGGGATTACGGTGCATCTGAGAGAGGATCGTCGCCATATCCAGGACAGAGACGTTCGACTCCTCATGGAAACGGCCCGAACCCCCCTCAACCTGGAGCTGGCAGCTTCATCGGAGATCCTTCATCTGGCTTGTGAGCTCCGCCCCGTTCAGGCCACACTTGTTCCTGAGAAGAGGGAGGAAGTCACCACCGAAGGGGGCCTGGACATGGGCTCGGAAGATACCCTGGGCCCCTTGGAGGAGGCCGTCCGCCGGTTGAGGGAGGCGGGAATCCGTTCGTCGCTATTCATCGATCCGGACCCGGCCGCTCTGGAACGCTCCAAAGAAGTGGGGGCCGATGCTGTGGAACTCCACACCGGGGAGTATGCCAATGCGAAGGGGAATGCCAGAGGCGCCGAGCTGAAGCGCCTGGCTCGGGCTGCTGTCCAGGGTCATGAGTTGGGGATGAGCGTCCATGCCGGCCATGGACTCACCTACCAGAACGTCGTTCCTGTGGCGGCCATCCCCCAGATCGAAGAGCTGAACATCGGGCACAGCATCGTATCCCGGGCGGTTTTTGTTGGGCTGGAGCGTGCGGTTCGGGAGATGGCCTCCCTCCTGGAGCGGGCGCCGGGAATGGTTCCGAGGGCTGGCGAATGGGTCGCCCCCATCGGGTTCTGATGTCGGCCCATTCCACACAGGAGCACAAGCATTGAAGGTAGACTGGCGGGCGGGACTCGGGTTGGCGATTACGGTCGTGCTCCTTTGGTGGGTGATGCGAGACGTGGAGCCGGCGGTGGTGTGGGCGGGGGGGAAGGGCGCGGACTTCCTCCTTCTGGCTGTGGCGGTCACGATATCTACCATCCCTTTTTTCCTCCGAGCACTTCGGTGGCGGGTGCTCCTCGCCCCTCTCAAGGTCGAAACCTCGCTTCGATCGCGCTGGGCTGCTGTGACCATCGGGTTCATGGCCAACAACCTGTTGCCCGCAAGGGCTGGGGAATTTGCCCGGGCCTACGCCCTTTCGCGGCTGGAGCCTGTGCCGGTGAGCGGCGCCTTCGGATCCCTGGTTGTGGAGCGCTTCCTGGATGGGTTCGCCATCGTCCTTTTTATGTTCCTCGCCATGGGCTCTCCCGGTTTTCCCTCGGCGCTGTCCGGCCAGGACTTCCCCCTTACCGGTATCATTCGGACCGCGATGGTCGTCCTGAGTGGGCTCCTCGCCCTGATGATCCTCATGCTGCTCTTCCCGCGGCCCTTGCTCCGTGTCGTGGAGGTGGTGGCTCGGTTCCTCCCCAGGCAGTTCGGCAGAGCCCTGGTAGATGCTATGCAGGCCTTTATCGACGGCCTGAAGGTCTTCCAGAGCCCGAAGCGTTTTTCCCTGGCCGTTGTCTGGAGTCTGATCATCTGGGCCTGGCAGTCTTTGGCGTTCTGGGTGGGCTTCCGGGCCTTTGGCATTGACGTTGGATTCGATGCGGCCCTGTTCGTCAACGCCATCGTGGCGTTTGCTGTGGGGGTTCCTGCGGCACCGGGGTTTTTCGGGACCTTTCACGCTGGCGCGAAGATGGGGTTGGGCGTCTACGGAATCTCCGCTGGCCCCACACTGGCTTTCGCCTTCGGATTCCATCTGGGCGGTTTTTTCCCGGTGACCGTCATCGGCCTCTACTACCTCTGGCGGTTGGGTCTGTCTTTCAAGGAGGTGGAGTCCTCCGAGGAGATTGTGGAGGAAGCCGTGGAGGAAGCACACCCACAGGAGGCCGGGTGAGCCCACGAAGTAGGGGAGGGGTGCGGGTCTTCGCTCCGGCGAAGGTCAACCTGTTGCTCCGGGTTCTGGCCCGAGAGGAATCTGGTTTTCACCAGTTGGAGACCCTTTTTTGCGCCCTGGAGTTCGGGGACTCCCTTTCCGTCGAGTTGCGGGGTACTGGTGTCTCCCTGGAGACCGACGGCCCGAATCTGGGCCCTCCCGAAGAGAACCTCGTCTACCGAGCCGCCAAGGGTTTCCTGGCTCTGGCCGGCCTGGAGGCGGGTGTCGAGATCCAGCTGACCAAGAGGGTCCCCGTGCAGGCGGGGCTCGGCGGTGGATCCTCGGACGCGGCAGCCACCCTTAAGGCCCTTCGTTCCCTGCTTCCAGGTCGAGTAGAGGAGGTGGATCTACTCTCGCTGGCCGGGGAGCTGGGCTCGGACGTTCCCTTCTTCCTTTCCCCGTCTCCGCTGGCGTTGGCCTGGGGACGTGGAGGGAGGATCCTCCCCCTCCCGGTGTTACCGAGGGCCCCGGTCCTCCTCTGTATCCCCCCATTTGGGATGGGCACACCGGAAGCCTATCGAGCCCTCGGAGAAGGACGACCGAGGGGGTTCTGCCTTCCCGGACCGGTGAACTGGTCCCTGGCTGAGCTCCGCTCCTGGGGCGGGATCGGGGCTTTGGCGGAGAACGACTTCGAAGGGCCCGTATTCGAGGCCGCGCCTCGGTTGCGGCAGCTCCGGGAGGCCCTGGCCGACAAAGAACCCATTCTCTCCCTTCTTTCCGGAAGCGGCTCTGCGCTCTTCGCCGTGTTCCAGAGTGAGGGGGTGGCAGCGGAGGCCGCGGCGTTCATGAAGGCCACCTTTCCAGAAACCATGTTCATCCGTACCCACACTCGGACCGAGGTCTCGGACCCAACCGGGGTTGGGGGGGTTGAAGTGTGACCCGCTGATGCGGTACGATTCAGGCTCGGGTGGTTCTTCCGATCTCCTGGCTTTCCGCACTGCGCCGACAGAGATTCACCGAACACCTGAGACAACAAACGGAACGATCGCACCGAATGGCCCGTCGTCTAATGGCAGGACACCGGTCTTTGGAACCGGCGGTGGTGGTTCGAATCCACCCGGGCCAACTCTGTCCTACACACCCCCCTGAAGCTCTTCTTCGAACTCCTGGCCGTGGAAGTGGGATCGCTCTCCTTTTCTTCTTGGCCGGGGCACTCCTCCTGAACGGGCTTCTCCCTCTGCCGGCGGCCGCCCTCCAGAGCTCCACCGACGCCGGGGATAGGCCTGGCCAGGACTCGATTCGGGCGCTAAGGAAAGCAAAGGAACTTCAACGGGCTTTCGAGGAATTCCATCGAAGCCGGCTCCCCTACGCTCAGGACGACTGGCGGTCCGACTGCGACGAACGGGTGGGGCGTTTGTGTCTTCGCTACGACGACGGCGATGAGGATCCCAGCCCCCCGGAGGATTCCCTCCTGGTGGCTTCCAGGGAGGGGCTTTTGGACAGCCTGTCGGCCATCGCCCGGACCATCCCCGGTGACCGGTGGGTCCTGGGCCAGCGAATCCGGTATCTGACCTACCTCGGTCGGTGGCCCCAAGCCGAGTCCCTGGCCCATGGGTGCCGCGGGGACCCGGCTTGGTGGTGCCACGCCTTGAGGGGCTTCGTCCAGCATCGGTCCGGTAACACCGTCGAAGCCCTGGACTTCTTCGAGGCGGCGCTTTCTTCCATGTCCCCGGATCAAGCCCGGCGGTGGCGTGACCCCAGCGACCTTTTGGAATACCCCTCGGCAAGGTGGGTGCGGGGGACCGGAGCTGTTTCCCCCGAAGAGGCTCTTTCTCGCTTCTGGCGCCTGGCCGATCCCCTCTTCCTGACTCCTGGAAATGAGCGGTTGGCCGAACATTTTGCCCGCCGCTTCGCTTCCTCCCTCCTGGCCGAAGCGGCCTCCACCATGGCCATCGGGTGGAATCGGAGTCGGGAATCGATCCTGCTGCGGTACGGGTTTGTGGCGAGATGGGAACGGGCTCGGCCCCAGATCAACGAGGTAGGAGGGGGCCCGGTGGTCCTCCATTGGCATCCCGAGAGCCGGAATCTGCTTCCCCCCTTGGAGGTCCTGGAGGATCCCGGGGGGGTGCCAGAGGGTGTGTGGCTCCTGACCGATACCGGAACCCGAAGCGCTAGCGCCCCGGTCCTGGCCCCTTTGATCGTGGGGGGGCGGGCCCAGACGGCTACCCTCAGAAGGGATGGGGACCTCTTGATCGTAGCCGCCTTTGGCACCCCCACCGACACGGTTCTTCAAGAATCACGGCCCCCTCCGGTAGAAAGGGCCGGAGAGGATCTGTCCGAACCCTGGTACCCACCATGGGATCTTGCGGGGAATGGAGGATCCCAGGATACACTCTCCGGCCTCTTCCTCCTGCCTGCGGAGGCTTCTTGGGGCCCCATGGGGGTGATGGGCACGAGTGCTTCCGGTACCCTTCAGGCCAGGGTGCCTCCCGGTGGGTATCTCCTCAGCATAGAGCTCTGGAATCCGTCTGGGAGGTGGGGGGCTCGAGTGAGGCATGGGGTCAGAGGGGAAGAGATTCCACCGGATGTTCCGACCCTTTCCGACCTCCTTCTCCTCCGGCCAGAAATGGCGCTGCCCCTAGATCTGGAAGAGGCCCTCCCCCGCATGAAGCCGGAGACGACCGTTGCCTCTGGGGAGAGGGTTACGGTGGGATGGGAGGTCTACGGCCTTGGCCTTCGGAGGGAGGCACTCACCTTTCGGCTCAGCCTTGTCGGAGAAGAGGGAAGTCTGATTCGCCGAGCGTTCAAATGGACCGGGCTATTCAACAAAGCCCCCCCCCTCACCCTCTCCTGGACCGAAGGAGGCGTCCCTGAGATGGGGCCATTCTTTCGGGCAGTGGATCTCGACCTGCCCCCCCTGGACCCAGGCCGATACGTTCTGCGGCTTGAGCTGGAACTCCCCAACCGCAACACAATCGTTTCGCAACGACGGATCCTGGCGTTCTGATCGGCCCATCCCGCTCATTCGAGATTTTCTTCACGAGTTGACGATAAGGGGGGTCATCTCTAAATTGGCGCGCTGTCTTTGCACTGGAAACCAAGGGTAACGTCCCATGGACGACACCTACCAAAGAGGTCCCCTCCTTCTCCTCTCCGGCCGGGCCAACCGTCCGCTGGCAGAGGAGATCGGCGAGTTGCTCGGAAAGTCCCCGGATGGGGCGACGATCCGGGACTTCGCCGATGGGGAGATTTTTGTTCGTATCGATCGGAATGCCCGAGGGCGGGATGTGTTCATCATCCAACCCACGGTGCCGCCGGGAGACAATACGCTGGAGCTGCTCTTGCTCATCGATGCGGCAAAACGGGCTTCGGCGGCTCGAGTCACCGCGGTCATTCCTTACTCCGGCTACGGTCGGCAGGACCGGAAGGATCAACCCCGGGTGGCCATCGGTGCGAAACTGATGGCTAACCTGATCGTGGCTGCGGGGGCAGATCGGGTGGTGGGGATCGATTTCCACCAGCACCAGCTCCAGGGGTTCTTCGACATCCCGGTGGACCATTTGTATGCGGCGCCGGTCCTTGTAAAGTACTTCAGAGACAAGGGATTCGAAGACCTGGTGGTGGTTGCGCCGGATGTCGGATCCGCGAAGATGGCGCGGGGCTTCGCTCGTCGGCTGAAAGCGAGCTTTGCGATCATCGACAAACGACGTTCCGGGCCCAATGCATCTGAAGTGATGAACGTTGTGGGGGATGTGAAGGGCCGGCGTGCTTTGCTGGTGGACGACATGATCGACACCGGTGGGACGTTGGCCAACGCGGTCCGAGCGTTATGCGATCGTGGCGCGAAGGCGGTCTATGCCATGGCTACCCACGCGCTTCTTTCGGGCCCGGCCGTGGAGCGACTCTCGGCGGCGCCTCTGGAGGAATTGGTGGTGACCAACACCATCGATGTCCCCCCGGAGCGTCGGTTCGACAGGCTCCGGGTTCTTTCGGTGGCTGGCCTCTTGGCCAATGCCATCCAGTACATCCACTCGAACGAGTCGGTTAGCGCACTCTTCGAGATTGGGGACGACGATAGTTAGCATTCGAGCTTTTGTTCAGGCCTGGAAGGGGCCGGCCCGGTGGGCGGGCGGCAGCAGGGCCTCCACCGGACAGTGAGAAGAAGAGAGCATGACCAAGACCACAGTGTTGAAAGCGACTCCCCGTGACGAAACGGGCAAGGAATTCGCCAGGAAGCTCCGCGCCGCGGGAAGGATCCCTGCCGTCCTCTACGGAAAGGACATGGAGGCTCGCGGGCTTTCTTTGGATCTCCAGGAAACCGAGTACCTCTTCCAGCGGATTGCGGTGGAGAACACCATCCTCGATCTCGAGATCGAAGGGGAAAAAGAACCCGTTCGGACTCTCATCCGAGAGATCCAATCCTACCCCCACAAACCGGGCCTACTCCACGTCGACTTCCTGCGCATTCAGAAGGGTGTGGCCGTCGAGGTCGATATTCCCGTGAGCCTGGAGGGAGTCCCTGCCGGAGTTCGGGAAGCTGGGGGAGTCCTGGAACAGATGATCAACGAGGTCCGGGTGAAGTGTATCCCCTCCAAGATCCCGGAGGTCGTCAGCATCGACGTGACAAACCTCGCTGTGGGCGACTCGGTTCATGTGTATGACATCGATCTCGGTGAGGGCGTCGAGTTGTTGGCCGATCCCGACCGGACCATCTGTAACGTGGCCATCCCGAAGGTCGTCACCGTAGAGACCGACGAGGAAGAGGTTGAGGAGGAGTTGGCCGAAGGCGTCGAGGATGCCGCTGCAGCCGACGACGCAGGTGCTGGTGGGGAAGAGGCCGCTTCCGATTCTGGCGGCGAAGGGTAGACCGGCCGTCTCATGAAGGTCGTGGTCGGGCTCGGAAACCCGGGGCCCGAATACGATGCCACGAGGCACAACGTGGGTTGGTGGCTCGTGGATCGGATGGCATACGAGTGGGATCTTCCCGTTTTCGAGCGGGACGGGCGGGCCATGGTGACGGAGGGTTCGAAAGGGGATATCCACTTTCGCCTTCTCAAGCCCCTCGGTTTCATGAACCGGAGCGGGTTGGCCCTCTCCAGCCTGGCCTCCCTTGAAGGGTTCAAGCCTGAGGATGATCTGTTGGTGGCGGTAGACGACGCGGCCCTGGAAGTGGGCCGCGTTCGTTTTAGGGCTCGTGGATCCCCGGGGGGCCACAATGGCCTGAAGTCTATCTCCCGGGCTCTGGGTTCAGACGAGTATCATCGGGTCCGGATCGGGGTGGGTCTACCGCCAGGCGGGGGCGGACTTTCGGATTGGGTACTTTCCCCCATGGACCCGGATGACGAAGATGTCATCCTGGCCCTCCTCCCGGACCTGGTCAGGGGAGTGGAGGTGTGGGGAAAAGATGGCATAGAGACTGCTATGAACCGGTTCAATCGGTAGGCAGGTTTTTTTTGGTGTGAAGTGTACAACCTGGTTTGTGTTCAATTGGGGTAGAGTTCAACCGTTAGCACGGGAAAGCATCGCCCATGAGTGATTTCGTCAGCATGACACAATGGTCTTGGGTCATCGGTTTGGCCGGCCTTTTGATAGCCGGGATGATCTATGCCTACGTGAAGCGCCAGCCCGCCGGAACGCCGGCCATGCAAGACCTGGCCGAGCAGATCCACGACGGTGCCATGGCATTCCTCCGGAGGGAGTACACCTTCCTCATCTTCTTCGTGGTGGTGGTAGCGATCCTGCTGGGACTTGCCATCAGCCTCCAGACTTCCATCGCCTATGTTTTTGGGGCCTTGAGCTCGGTGTGCGCCGGCTTCTTCGGAATGAAGGCGGCCACCCGGGCCAATGTGAGGACCTCCCAGGCAGCCAACGAGCATGGAGCCGGCAAGGCCCTCCGTGTCGCCTTCTTCGGCGGTGCGGTGATGGGCTTGGCCGTCGCTTCCCTGGGGCTCACCGGCCTCGGTGTCTTGTACCTCATATTCGCCGCCGCTCCCGGTTCCGATCTGCCGGTCTTCGCCCAGATCATCTCGGGATTTGCGATGGGTGCCTCGTCCATCGCCCTCTTCGCTCGTGTTGGGGGTGGTATCTACACGAAGGCAGCCGACGTAGGTGCCGACCTGGTGGGTAAGGTCGAAGCTGGAATACCCGAGGACGATCCCCGCAATCCGGCCACCATCGCCGACAACGTCGGGGACAACGTCGGTGACGTGGCCGGCATGGGCGCCGACATCTTCGAATCCTATGTCGGATCCGTCGTAGCTACGATCGCCATCGCGGCCACCTCCACGGCCCTTACCGGAACGCCTATCCAGGGGGTGGCTCTCCCGATCATCACCGTCATGATAGGCTTGGTGGCTTCCGTTGTGGCGGTCGGGATGATGAAGCTCCTGGAGAAAACCGATCCGGCAGGTGCCCTCCGGAATGTGACCTTCATCGGGGCCGGCCTCTTCCTGGTGGCCATGTGGTTCGTGGTCCAGGAGGTCGGCGTGCAGATCGTCGATCCTCTCACCGGCGAGAGGTTCTCCACAGCTGGCCCCTTCTGGGCCATTCTGACCGGTAGCCTGGTGGGGATCTCCATCGGCCTGGTCACCGAGTACTACACTGCGGCCAAGCCGATTCGGAAGATTGCCGAAGCCAGCGAGACCGGTCCGGCCACCAATATCATCGCCGGCCTGGCCGTGGGCATGGAATCCACAGCCATTCCTGTCATCCTTATCGCCGTCGCCATCTTCGTCTCCTTCGAGGTCGCCGGCCTGTACGGCATCGGGATCTCCGCTGTAGGCATGCTGGCCACGGTGGGTGTGACCATGTCGGTGGACGCATATGGCCCGGTGGCCGACAACGCGGGTGGTATCAGCGAGATGAGCGGTCTCGGACCGGAGACCCGGGCTGTGACCGACTCCCTTGATGCAATCGGGAATACCACCGCCGCCATCGGGAAGGGGTTCGCCATCGGTTCGGCCGCCCTCACCGCCCTGGCTCTCTTCAGTGCCTACGCCTCCGCCGTGGGGCTTCAGGAAACCGGCCTCAACATCCTAGACCCCATGGTGGTCATCGGCCTCTTCCTGGGCGGGATTCTCCCCTTCCTGGTGGCTGCCATGACTATGACCGCGGTTGGAAAAGCGGCTCAGGGGATGGTGGAGGAGGTTCGTCGCCAGTTCCGTGAGATCCCTGGAATCATGGACGGAACAGGGAAGCCGGATTCAGCTCGCTGCGTGGACATCTCCACCAAGGCCGCACTCCGGGAGATGATTCTGCCTGGGATGACCGCCGTTCTGGCTCCGGTTGTCGTGGGGTATTTCCTGGGCGTGCACGCTTTGGGGGGCCTCCTGGCTGGTGCCACGGTCACTGGCGTCCTCATGGCCCTCTTCATGGCCAACGCGGGTGGTGCCTGGGACAACGCCAAGAAATACATCGAGAAGGGCGCCCATGGTGGAAAGGGGACGGAGGCCCACAAGGCTGCGGTCTCCGGTGACACGGTGGGTGATCCGTTCAAGGACACCTCAGGTCCGTCCATGAACATCCTCATCAAGCTCATGAGCGTGGTCTCCCTGGTGCTGGCACCCTGGTTCGTCCGGGTCCACGCCGAAGGCGGCTCGGAGATGGCTCAAAAGGTCGTGGACTTCGTCATGAGCCTCTTTGGATAAGGGAACCCCTCCTTGGGATCCCCACCGGGTCCTGGGAGTTGAGGTGCAACGGGTCCGGTCCCTCCGGGGGTCGGGCCCGTTTTCTTTCCCAGCCTCCTGACCTAGCTTCTTCCCGGCACTTGTACCTGGAATGGTGTCGGCCAGGGCCGGCCCCCGAGTCGGATGATGGCCCCGGAGAACTCCCACCCTCCTTGCCCACGGTTCGCGTGGGCGGGGCCCAAGCGAACCTCAAGGAGCGCCAATCGTGTCTCAACCCCCCACCTTCAGCGACGTCCTCGGGTTTGCTCAAGATCTAGTTCGGATTCCGTCCCTCTCGGGCCAGGAGGGGGAGGTGGCAAAGCGTGTCCTGAGGGAGATGGAAACCCTCGGGTTCGAAGAAAGGCGCATGGACCGGATGGGAAATGTGATCGGGGTAATCAAAGGGACCTCTGGAGGGCCGCCGATCATGCTGAATTGCCACATGGACGTGGTTGCAGAGGGGGATCATGGCCAATGGGAATACCCTCCGTTTTCCGGAGTCGTTGAGGGAGGCTTTCTCCACGGTCGGGGGGCCATGGACATCAAGGGGCCGCTGGCGACTCAGACCCACGCGGCGGCGGCGCTGAAGGGCATTGCCACAGGGGACGTCATCGTGGCCCACACGGTGTTCGAGGAGAGAGGAGGGTGGGGGATGGAAGACCTACTGGCACAAAAGGAGGTGGAACCGGCGGCGGTGGTCATAGGAGAAGCTACGCAAGGGGAGATAACCACCGGTCACCGAGGACGAGCTGAGGTAGAAGTCGTGCTCAGGGGCCTTGCCGGCCACGCCAGTGCGCCGGAGCGGGCTCGGAACCCGCTCGGGCTGGTTCCGCCGGTGCTGAGGAGCATCGAACGGTTGGCTTCGGCCCAACCTCGAGATCCGGTTCTTGGTCCGGCTTCGTTGGCCCCCACGGCGGTTGACGTCCTGCCGGAAAGCAGGAATGTCATACCGGACGAGGTGGTCGTGGTTCTGGATTGGAGGGTCCTGCCCGACAGTACAGACGCGGATCTTCTGGCCACAGTGCGAGAGGCGATCCAAGAGGGTCTTTCGGAGCCGGCCGAGGGTTTGACCGTGGAGGTAAGGATGGCAACGGAGAGCCAGACGACGCACACAGGGATTTCGGACCGGCGAGGGCTCTTTACTCCGGGCTTCCTGATGGATCCCGACGACCCCGTGGTCAGCTCCGCAGCAAAGGCAGTGGGAAGACGCTTCGGCTCCGGCCCCGCACGGATCAGGCCTTGGACCTTCGCCACCGACGGTGGGTGGAGCCACGGGATCTACGGCATTCCAACCATTGGGTTCGCGGCTGGCGAAGAGCGGTACGCACATACCAACCGGGAGCGTTGGGACCTGGGTGAGGCTGAATGGGCATTCAGCCGCCATTCAGAGCTCATCCTGGCTCTGCAACGTACGTTGGGATGAAGACCCCTCTGGGGCCGGTGCAGCCCCACCGGCTGGGTTGGAGAGGTGCGGCCTTATCTGTCGGCGTCGAGACCGGCTTGGCTCGGGCCTGTGGAGTTGAGACATGTTGAAGGTTGGGATCGTGGGTCTGCCCAACGTAGGGAAGTCGACCCTGTTCAACGCACTCACAGGAGGTGGGGTCCCTGCGGAGAACTACCCCTTCTGCACCGTTGAGCCGAACCTGGGCATTGTGGAGGTCCCGGATCCGCGCCTCCACCGGGTCCGGGAGCTCACGGGCTCGCCGGGTACCGTCCCAGCCCTCCTCCAAATCGTTGACATTGCTGGTTTGGTGAGGGGGGCCTCAGAGGGAGAGGGGCTGGGGAATCGGTTCCTTGGGCAGGTCCGTGAGATGGACGCCCTCCTCCACGTAGTCCGGTGTTTCGAGGACCCCAATGTGACTCATGTGATGGGACGGGCGGACCCGCTCCGGGATCTGAGTGTGGTGGAGACCGAGCTGGCTCTGGCCGACATGGAGACCTTGGAGCGGCGGGCAGAGAAGGTAGAGAAGAAGGCCCGGTCCGGAGAGAAGGAGGCGAAACGAGAACTAGAGCTTCTCGGTTCCCTGTTGAACCGCGTGAGCACTGGGGAGTCCCTTCTGGGGTCCAACATCCCCTCGGAAGACCAACCGCTGGTTTCCGCCCTTCAACTCCTGACCCTCAAGCCAGTCCTCTATGTGGCCAACGTCTCCGAGGCGGGGATGGAGCAGGACGGGGAGGGAATGACTGCTCTTAGAGAGGCTGGAATTGGAGCAGGGTCGGCCAGAGGCTTGATCAAGATCTGCGCCGGGTGAGCCCTATTTGGCCATCAATCTGAACCAACGAACCGGATGGAGGAAGAGGAGAGGCGGGAGTTCATTTCCGAGTTGGGTTGGGAGGAAACCGGCCTGGATAGGATGGTCCGTGCGGCCTTCGACCTCCTGGGTTTGATCACCTTCTTCACTTCCAATGAGAAGGAGACTCGGGGATGGACGATTCCGCGAGGTACCCTGGCACCTGAGGCGGCTGGTGAGGTTCACTCTGACTTCCAAAAGGGCTTCATCCGGGCGGAGACCATCGACGTCCCAGCTTTGGAGGCGGCGGGAGGTCTGAGGGCAGCCAGAGACCGGGGAGCGGTCCGATCCGAGGGAAAGGAGTACGAGGTCAGGGATGGGGATCTGATCCTCTTCAGGTTCAATCTTTAACAAGCCCTGGAACCCGTTGTTCTCAACGGAGAGAATTGATACAATTATTGGCTGATCCCGCTCCGCGAAAACGGCGGGGCCCGTAATCACTGCGGTCCGAGGGAGTAACCGTGAGACTTTACGAAGCAGTATACATCTTCGATGCCGCCCTCGATGAGGCGGCCATCAACGAAAAGCTCGAGAAGCACCATGAGCTGGTGACCGGAAAGAATGGCGAGGTCGCCGCCGTGGACCACTGGGGCACCCGCCAGCTGGCCTATCCCATCGGAAAGATGAAAACGGGCTACTATGTAGTGGCCCAGTTCGATGGCGACCCCCTGGCGCTTCCAGAGTTCGAAAGAGCTTTGAAGCTCGACGAATCTCTCCTGCGCTATCTGGTTGTCCTCAATGAGGGGGAGCCCACCACCGGGCTATCCATCCTCGCGCCCCGACCCACCTCTACCGCCCCGGTGGAGGATGACGATGACGATGAGGACGATGCAGAGGAAGTTGAGGATGACGAAGCCGAAGACCATGACCGGACCAGCCCCCCTGAGTTTTCTGGTGGTAGGGGTCGCCGGCGCCGGGTGGAAGGACCCCGAATCCAGCTACTCAACTACAAGGATGTGGGGACGCTCTCCCGTTTTCTGACGGAATCTGGGAAGATCCTCCCTCGTAGAACGACGAAGGTGACGGCGGGGTTCCAGCGCCAGTTGGGTCGGGCCATCAAGCGAGCCCGATACCTCTCCCTCCTGCCTTATATCCGGGACCACGAGGCTTAGGCCCTTTCCCGGTGATATGGCAGGTTTCGCTTATGCGGAGCTGAGCGGATGTTTGGGCAGACCTCGGGGCAAAGAGGCATGGGCTGGGCGAGGGCCATGGGGCTGATGTTGGTGGCATGGACTC
>CBDUAX010000039.1:0-15308 GCA_965365235.1 uncultured bacterium | reverse complement strand
AGGGCTCGCCTCCCCTCGGGAAGCTCCGAACATGATCCAGGTGTGAGACCCCCGCCAGGGGATGGCACCCCGGGCATTGGTGAGCGCTTGGGGCCCAAAGGTGTGCTGAAGGTGGCCCTTTGCCTATTTTTTCGGGTATGGTCCAGGAAACCAAACTCTCAGGATATTGCGGTGCGGCGAACGGGCACCCATTCCACGGGCCTTACCACGATGAGGAGTATGGTTATCCCCTGTCGGATGACAACGAGCTCTTTGGGCGCCTGATCCTCGAGATCAATCAAGCCGGTCTTTCCTGGTTGACGATCCTGAGGAAGCGTGAGGGTTTCAGGCAGGCCTACAATGGATTCCGTGTGGCCGATGTGGCCTCATTCACCGAAGGGGATAGGGCCCGTCTTCTGGACGATCCGGGTATCATTCGCAACCGTTTGAAGGTGGACGCAGCCATCGCCAATGCCAGGGCGGTTCTCCGTCTCCAAGACGAGCACGGGTCCTTCCGAGCCTGGCTCGACTTTCACCATCCCCTGTCCAAGGCAGAGTGGGTGAAACTGTTCAAAAAGACCTTTCGATTCACGGGAGGGGAGATCACCGGGGAATTCCTCATCAGCACCGGATACCTCCCGGGAGCGCATGTCCAGGGCTGTCCGGTCCTGGACAGGATCCTCGAACTGGATCCGCCGTGGGCCGCCTCGGGGCAAAGGGACGCACAGTGAACTTCACACCTTTGTCCCGGTACCGACCGTCCTGGTGGCTCCCGGGCGGTCACCTCCAGACCCTCGGGGGAAAGTATATGCGTCCCGAGATGGAGGTTCCGCTCCGGCGCGAAAGGATCGAGACCCCGGATGGGGATTTCCTGGATGTAGACTTCGGACCAGACCCGGACCCGACGGCACCGCTGGTCCTTCTCCTCCATGGCCTGGAAGGGTTTTCCCAGAGGCCCTATATGCTCCATGCCATGGGGGTGCTGGCCGACCAAGGGATCGCCAGTGCGGGGCTGAATTTCCGTGGGTGTTCAGGGGAACCGAACCGGCTGCCCCGGCTATACCACTCTGGGGAGACTGGGGACCCCGTCTTTGTGCTGGAGACCCTCAGAGACCGCTGGCCAACCCGGTCTTTCGGAGGGCTTGGGTTCTCCCTGGGTGGCAACGTCCTGCTGAAGCTTTTGGGGGAACGAGATGACGGAGGTACCGGGATCCTGGAAGCCTCAGCGGCCATCTCCGTACCCTACGACCTTTCATCGGGCGTGGCGCATCTGGAGAGCAGTCGAGTTGGCCTTTTCTATGCCCGGTATTTCCTGACTTCCCTCACCGAGAAGGTGCAGGCGAAGGAAGAGATGCTGGCCCCACGCCTCGACCTGGAGGCGGTGTACTCCAGCGAAAACCTGAGCCAGTTCGACGACGCCGCTACGGCCCCCCTTCACGGCTTCTCTGGCGCCCAGGAGTACTACACGGAGTCCAGCTCGAACCAGTTCCTGGAATCCATACGTACGCCCACCCTCCTCATCCACGCCCGGAACGATCCGTTCCTTCCCAAGTGGGCCATACCTCGAGAAGAGATCGCCGGGAATCCCAATATCTCCGCTCTGATCTCAAGGGGTGGAGGTCATGTAGGGTTTCTTTCCGGCTTCCTTCCGGGCCGGCATAGGTTCTGGGCTGAGGAGCAAATGGTCCGCTTCTTCGTGGAGCATCTTCGCTGAGCCACAAGCCCCCGGTGCGGGTGTCGAATCAACGCAGAAGGAATACCGAATGGTTGAGACGATAGGGCCTCTTGCCCGTCGGGGCCTCTGAGAAGGGAGACGGGGCCGGAGAGGAACGATCCCTCCGGCCCCGTCTTTTGCGTTCTCGGGAGGCACGTCCCTGAGGGGCCGCCCCCTATTTGATCCCCACCGCCAGCTTCGTGATGGGACCCTTGAAGAGGATGAAGAGGAGTCCCGAGCCGACGACGATGGCCGCCACCGTCCCAAAAAGCACCGGCAGCGGGAAGGACTCCATCTGTCCCGCGGCCAAGCCGGCAATGAGATTCCCGAGAGCCGCCCCCATGAACCAGATCCCCATCATCTGACCCACCAGGGGTTTCGGGGAGAGCTTGGTAGTGGCGCTGAGCCCGATCGGGCTCAAGCAGAGTTCACCGCTGGTGTGGAGGAAGTAGGTGACCACCAACCACATGGGGCTGACCCCGTTCTCCGGCGTGGCGTAGACAGCGGCCCAGGCAATGACCAGGAAACCGGCCCCCAGGAGGATCAACCCGAGACCGAACTTCACAGCGAGGGATGGATTCTTGGAGCCGAGGACGACCCAGAGCCATCCGAAGACAGGTGCGAAGACAATGATGAAGATGGGGTTCACCGACTGGAGCCAGCTGGCGGGAGCCTCCCATCCAAAGATCACCCGGTCCGTAAGGTTCGCCGCAAAGAGGTTCAAAGCGGAACCGGCCTGTTCGAAGCCCGACCAGAAGAGCGCCGCTCCGATGAAGAGGAAGAAGACCACCACCAGACGCTTCTTCTCGATGGCCGTCCAGCTCCCCAGCATGATGTGGTAGGCGAAAACGGCCACGGCCAACCCAACGATGACCACGCCCGTGGCACCCGCCACCTGCTGTAGGGTGATGTCCGTGATCCCTCGACTCTGGAGGAAATAGAGCACGAAGGTGAGGACGGCGATTCCGCCGATGGCCGCCCCGAGGGTTTTGTTGGTATTGCTCCTCTCTCGAGCATCCAGCTTTGGCGGACCGCCCAGGCCGCTGAGGCCTGCTCCGATCCGATACTGGATCAAGCCCAGCGCCATTCCCGTGCCGGCTGCCATGAAAGCGTACTTCCAGGCGATGCTCTCACCCAGGAAACCGCAGAGGATAGGGCCGATGAAGGCACCGAGATTGATCCCCATGTAAAACACGCTGAACCCGGCGTCCCGTCGGGCTCCGCCGTCGGGGTAGAGATCCCCGACAATGGCACTGACGTTGGGTTTGAGGAGCCCGGTCCCCAGGACGATCAATCCGAGACCCATGTAGAAGCCGAGGGTCGTTTGGGCCCCGAAAGCCAGAGAGAACTGGCCTGCAGCGATCAGGATTCCGCCATAGAAGACCGCGTTCTTGGCCCCGATGATCCTGTCCGCGAACCAACCGCCGGGCAGAGCCATCAGGTACACACCCGCAGTGTAGAGGCCGTAGATGGCAGCAGCCGTGGGGGTATCCAACCCCAAACCCCCTGTCTGGATAGCATCCACCATAAAGAGGATGAGGACCCCCCTCATGCCGTAGTAGGAGAACCGCTCCCACATCTCGGTGAAGAAGAGGGTCGCCAAACCCCGGGGATGCCCGAAGAAGCCCCCTTGGTTCGGATCTAGGCGACCTTGTGCCGCTTGGGTCATTGGAAACTCCTGACTTCGGTTCCGGATCGGCCGAGACTGGGCCGTAGAGTCCGAGGAATATCCCTGCGGGAAGGGCCGGGGGCAAGTTGCGTCTGGTTACTCTACGTGAAACCGATTCAACACATGGACGGGGTCGATGGGTCCTTCTAGGAAGTTGCTACGGTTGCCCGGTCGGGAAGAACCCCCGATCATTTCAGCTTCCTTTCCGGGGTGCAGGGGCACCCCGGTCGGTTCCCCCGGTTCGAGAGTCTGACTATGGATCCCATGCGTACCCTTTCCCGCATTCTCTTGCTCGCTATGCTCCTGGCCCTCCCATCCGCCGTTCAAGGTCAGGTGGCCGGAAAGAGGGCCCTGGACCACGACGCTTACGACATATGGAACAGCATCCGTAGCCAGGTCCTATCCAAGGATGGAAACTGGCTGGCCTACGCCCTGGTTCCGGGAGACGGTGATGCGACCCTCATTGCCAGGGATCTCCAGGGCGGTGGGGAACTGCGGATCTCGAGAGGATCAGCCCCACGAATCTCGCCGGATTCCCGCTTCCTGGTCTTTACCATCGATCCCATGAAGTCCGTGGTGGATTCCCTGGAAGGAGAGGGGAAACGTGGGGACGATCTCCCGAAAGATTCCCTGGGTGTGATCGATCTCTCCCAGTTCCGCGGGTCCCGGGACGTCACCGACCCGGACTTCTTCAAAGTTGAGCGAGTGAAGTCCTGGCAGATGCCAGAGGAGGAAAACGCTTACCTCGCATACCTCCTGGAAAAGCCTGTGGAAGAACCCGACTCCACCGCAGAAGGTGAAGAAGAAGAAGCCGAGGAAGCGGCACCTAGAAGGCGACCCGGCGGAGCCATGGGGATGCGTCCGGGAGGCGGCCGGCCTGGCGGCGGAGAAGACAACGGCAAGGAGAAGGAGGATGGAACCGAGCTGGTCCTCCGGCATCTGTCCTCTGGCCAGGAATTTTCCTTCGAAAGCGTGATGGCCTATGCCTTCGACGAAGCTGGGACATGGCTGGCATACAGGGCTGAAAACGAGGACGGAGCCGCCGACGGGGTTTTCGGTGTGGAAGCCGGAACCGGCGAAGCCACTCCCCTTCTCACGGGAGAGGGCAAGTATACCCAGATGACCCTTTCCGACGAGGACGGTCAGGTTGGCTTTCTCACCAACCGGGACGACTGGGAGGCCGACGATCCAACCTATGCCCTCTACTATGCCCGAATGGGTCAGGGGGAAGCCCGGCTGGTTGCCAACAGTCAGACGCCGGGGATTCCCGATGGGTGGGAAGTTAGCGAGAACGGAACCCTTTCCTTCTCTGAGGAGGGCTCCCGCCTCCTCTTCGGAACGGCTCCTGCTCCCCCTCCACCCCCGGCCGACACCCTTCCGGAAGACGAACAGGTCGAGGTGGATATCTGGAACTGGAAGGATCCCCTCATCCAGCCCATGCAGCTGGTAAATGCCAACCGGGAACGAGATCGGACCTACCGGGCCTATGCCTCGACGGACGATCTCCGGGTGGTTCAGTTGGGTACCCTGGACGTCCCTGAGGTGACCATCGCCCAGGATGGCGAGGGGGATGTGGCCGTGGCTACGACCACCACCATGACCAAGTACGGGTGGTACGTGTCCCACGACGGTACCTATGTGGATGTATACCTCATGGATGTCGCCACGGGGGAGAAGGACCTGGTCCTGGAGATGCTCAGTGGCAGGGGCGTCTCCTTTTCCCCGGACGGCCGGTTCGTCACCTGGTGGGATGGCACCGAGACCGACTGGATGGTCATGAACGTGGCCAACAGGAACAAGAGAAACCTTACCGAAGACCTTCCTTATCCCCTGTATCGTGAGTACGACGACCACCCGGACGAAGCACCGGCCTGGGGGAACGCCGGTTGGTTGGAGGACGACGAGGCTTTTCTGGTCTACGACGCCTTCGACATCTGGGCGCTGGATCCCACGGGTCGGGATGCCCCGAGGAACCTGACGGAAGGGGTCGGTCGTGAAAACGACATTCGCTTCCGGTACGTCGATCCCAGCCGTGGGGGCGGGGGTGGGTTCTTTGGTTTTGCCTAGGTCCGGTGAACTTCGAGACCAGCGGGTTCTTCGGTTTCGGCGGAGGTGGGGGTGGAGGTGCTGAAGGCATCGACCCCAATGAGGAGGTGTACCTGAGGGCTTTCCACGTCTACACAAAGCAGAGCGGATACTACCGGGATCGATTCGACGGAAACCGGGAACCCCAACGCCTTCTTATGGGCGACTACAACTACAACGGCCTCAGGAAGGCCGACGACGCCGACACCTACACCCTCACTCGCTCGACCTTCGCCGAATTCCCTGATCTTTGGGTTACCGACTCGGGTCTCCAGGATATGGAAAAAGTCTCCGATGCCAATCCCCAGCAGAGTGAGTACCGATGGGGGGAAGCTGAGATCATCGAATGGGTATCCAACGACCGGACACCCCTCCAGGGAATCCTGGTGAAGCCCGAGGGTTTCGATCCTACCCAGAAATACCCTCTGATGGTGTATTTCTACGAGCGGAACTCCGACAACCTCCACAGCTATCGTGCACCGACGCCCGGCACCTCTGTCAACCAGAGTTTCTATGTGAGCCGAGGCTACGTCTACTTCGTTCCGGATATCCCCTACGAGATCGGCCACCCGGGGGAGAGTGCCATCGACGCTGTGGTCCCTGGAGTCCTGAAGATCGTCGACCAGGGGTACATCGATCCGGATCGGATCGGGGCCCAGGGGCATTCCTGGGGTGGATACCAGCTTGCCTATATGATCACCCGCACAAACCTGTTCGCGGCGGTGGAGGCCGGGGCTCCGGTGTCCAATATGACCAGCGCCTACGGGGGGATTCGTTGGGATTCCGGTATGAACCGACAGTTCCAGTACGAGCACACCCAGAGCCGCATCGGCGGTAGCCTTTGGGAGGAAACCCTCCGCTACATCAACAACTCACCGCTCTTTGAGGTGGACAAGATCCAGACCCCCCTCCTCATGATCCACAACGACCGAGACGGGGCGGTCCCCTGGTACCAGGGGATCGAGATGTACATGGCGATGCGGCGCCTGAAAAAGCCCGTCTGGATGCTGAACTACAACGGGGAGCCCCACGGTCTGCGGCAACGGCCCAATCAGATCGACTGGACCATTCGAATGCAGCAGTTCTTCGACCACTATCTGATGGACGCACCGGCCCCGGTCTGGATGACCGACGGTGTTCCTGCGGTGCTGAAGGGCAAGGAGATGGGGTTGGAGATCAAAGGACATTGACCCCGAGGCGGAACACCGCCGCTTGTTTCATCGCAAAACCACGGCCCCGGGGGAATTCCCTCGGGGCCGGTTCTTCAGTCCGATGGTGCTTCGGTTGCCGGGGGACCTCGAATGTGGCGGGTCTTCGAGCCCCGGCCCGGCATCACCCCTCTCGCTTCGAGAAAAAGGCCTGCCGGTGCCAGGAAGCTCCCGCCGGTTTTTCCCATCCGCCGTCGCCGATCCGCTCAATTCGAACGACGGAATTGTCGAAGACCGACGTTTGAAGGTCCACCGCCCCCTTCTCGACCAGGCCTTTGAACTCCGGCCGACTGACACTCCTGACCTCCCCACCTACCCTGTACCAGACCGGCGAGTGATCCAGGAAGGTCATCTCCCATTCGGCACCCAACTCCTTCAAAACCCTGACCATATGATCGATGGAACACCCGGACGGAGGGACAGAGGACTCATCCACTGCGATCATCAGGAACCGACCTTCCCTGAAGTCTCGTCCCCCGGTGAGGGGAGACCCGTGGGCGGCCCAGTCATCCAGAAACTCATCGACCCGACCGAGGAGAGTTGCCTCTTCATCGGGTGAAAGGGGCCGGCTCAGGGGAAAGATCCATAGACGAGCATCCAACGGAAGGTCTTGGAACGGCACTCTTGGCATAAGGCTCAAAAAGGAGAAGGACTCGGTTTCGGGACGAGTCCTCTTACTCCCCTCGGATGGAGAGGATCCCGCCAACGGAGCGGGGGGCCGTCCGGCGGGGGAGCCGACTAATCGCCGGCTTCTACCAGGGTGTCGTCATCGCCAAAGTCCGGATCCGGTGGGGCTTTGTCCAGGAGCACGGCCACCCATCGCAAGTCCGAAGTGTTCTCCAGCATGATCTTCAAGACCATCGTCAGCGGCACAGCCAGAAGGGCCCCCACCGGGCCCCAAACCCAACCCCAGAAGATCAAGGAAAGGATCACCACAAGGGTGGAAAGGCCGAGTCTCCTCCCCAGGAGGTTCGGCTCGATGAGGTTTCCGAAAATGGTGTTGACCGCAAGAAAGCCGAGGCCTACGAAGACCGCATGTCCAAACCCGACCTGGATAAGACCAAGGAGAATCGCCGGTGCGGACGCGATGATGGACCCTATGGTGGGGACGTAGTTCAGGACGAATGCGATCAGTCCGAGGAGGATCGGGAAATCCAGGTCCATGACCCAACACCAGGCCCCCAGGAGAATCCCGGTGGCCAAACTCGTGAAGGTCTTGATCCCCAGATATTCCTGAACCTCCGCCACCATCTTCGTCAGGTTGCTGGAGTGGCCCCGTTGCCGACCGAGAATGGCTCGAAACTTCGCCGGAAAGACCGTTGCCTCGCCGAGGATGAAGATGAAGATCAGGAACACGAGGAAGGCGTTGGACGCGAAGGCAAAGACCCGGGTCAGGGTTCCCCCGGCCAGCGTGACCAGCTGGCTCGGATCAACGATATCGGCTCCGGTAAGGGCTTCCGCCAAGGGGGCCGCGCCGGGGAGTGTCGACTCTTCCAGGCCCTGGATCCAGGCGGCCCAGAGATCCTGCAAACGAATGACATACCGGGGATATCTGTCCTGGAATTCGGCGGTGGATTGGCTGGCCAGGGTAGTGGGGACCCTTCTCCGCTGGAGATAGATGACGATGGGGAGGGTGAGAATCGCCAGGAAAAGAGCCAAGGAGAACGGTAGGAGAATGGGAGCAGCGACTCTGAGCCCACCGACCACGACGACGGTCATGGCCATGATGAACAGATACCGGGTGCCCGGGCTCTTCTCCATCCGGTCCAGAATCATGAATCTCCGATCGGGGCGCGACGGGTCCTGTCAGGCGTGGCAGGAGGGAAAAGGACGAATGAATTACAGTAAAGATAACGGCCGCGACGGATCCATTGCTATAGGATTTCCAAGCCAATTTCCCGATCTTCTTCCATGGATCCAAATGAAGACCGACCCCATCCCTTTCCAATTCCAACCTCCGACGAGGAGCTCCTCGGGCAATGCCGGGTGGAGACATTCACCGCCGGGGGGAAGGGCGGGCAGCACCAGAACCGCACCGAGTCGGGTGTGCGACTCACGCACCGCCCCACCGGCGCTTGCGTTACCGCCCGAAGGTCCCGGAGCCAGTTCCGGAACAAAGCCGCGGCCTTGGCGATTCTCAGGAAGAGGCTCGAGGCCGGGAACCGGCGGCAAGACCCAAGGATCCCGACCAGAGTACCGAGCCGGGAGAAAGAGCGCCGCCTAAAGGCGAAGAAGCGAAGGAGCCGGACCAAGGAGAAGAGGCGACGGCCGTCCTCAGAGGAATGAGCCCTGCCTCTGGATCCTCGGATCTTGAGCACTGAACCCGGGTAGCCTATTCTTTCCACCCCCCCATCACAAAACTCATGTTGGAGAAATCGTGGCCCCTGAACCCATCAGGGTCCTCCTGGTGGACGACGACCGGGGGGACTACGAGTTGACTCAGGTAATGCTCTCCGAGGCAGCCCACGGGGAGTACCTCCTGGACTGGGTCTCCACCCACAAGGAGGCGGTGGACGCCCTGCGAAAAAACGAACACCATGTCTACCTGGTGGACTATGTGTTGGAGGAACCCACCGGAACCGATCTTCTCCGAGAAGCCCGGCGCCTTGGAGTGGACGCCCCCCTGATCATGCTGACCGGTCGGGGGAATCGTGCCGTTGACCTCGAGGCCATGGAGGCCGGCGCCGCAGACTACCTGGTGAAGGGCCAACTCGATCCAGAAGTCCTCGACCGGGTCATTCGCTACTCCCTGGAGCGGACGAGGACCGCAAGGGCGCTGAGAGAGAGCGAAGAGCGGCACCGCAGTATGTTCGATCACCTCCCCGTGGGCCTCTTCCGTAGTGAACCCGACGGTTCCCTTATCGATGCCAACCCGGCCCTTGTGCGAATCCTTGGCTATCCCGATCGGGCCTCCTTGGAGCGTCTCTACGCGAAGGAACTCTATGTCCATCCCGACGACCGTCTCCGGTTCTGGAACCGACTCGACCGGTACGGCGTGGTCCGGGGTTTCGAGAGCACGTTGCAGCGGTTCGACGGGGTAAGCATTCGGGTCAGGAATACCGCAAGACTGCATCGGAGCCCCGAGGGGGTGGTGTTGTACATGGAGGGGACCGTGGAGGACATCACCGAGGAGAAGGCGGCAGAAGGCCTCAGGGGCAGCGAGGCCCGATTTAGGGCCGTCTTCGAGAGCTCCCGAACCGGAATTGCCCTCACCGACCTGGACGGAATCATCCAGGAGGTGAACCCGTCCTTTGCCGAGATCTTCTTCGCGACTGCGAAGGAAATGGAGGGGTTATCCTATCCGGACCTCCTTTCTCCTGAAGAACAGCCCGCAGTCCTCCGTGAGTTGGGGGCGCTGGCCCGCGGTGAGCGGAACCGCCTGGCAGCGGAACGGAAATTCCATCCCAGGAACGGCCACCAGGTTTGGGCTCGGACCTCAACGTTCTTGATTCGGAGCCCGGAGGGGGAGCCTGAACAGATGGTGGTTCTTCTCGATGACGTGTCCGAGCCGGTTTGAGGCTCTCTCCTGCCCTTATCCCTTCCTTCCAGTCCACAGGTCCATGTCGTGAAAAAAGCCAGGCAGCGGATTCTCTTCGCCTTTCTCCTCTTTGAATGGTCTCTCAGCTGGCACCCATCCCCCCTGCCGGGAACCCCCCGTTGGGTCGGGAAGTAGCGGCTCCAGAGGTTATGAGGACGCTACTCCGAACCTCTTGTTTCGACTGCCATTCAAAAAAAACCGCTTGGCCATGGGACCCACACGGCTGGAACCATCGCGGCCTCAGGAGCCCTCGGGTTGACCGGGGTCGCGCCTGAAGCAGAGTTGGTGGCCGTCAAGGTCTGTCCAGAATTCGCAAACTTCTGCCCCAACTCCTCCATCCTTCAAGGTCTGGTTCACGCCGCCAACATCGACGCAGATGTGGTCAACCTGAGCATCGGCGGGATCCGGCCCATGCGTTTCAACCTTGTGCCTTGGTGCAGAAGTCTGGATCTGCCCGCCTCGTTCTGTGCCTCCTTCGCAGGGGACAACGCCCGAGGGCAGGCCGAATATGTGGCAAATACCATTACCGTTTTCCGTCGGGCCTTCCAGTATGCCTTTGAGCAGGGTACGACAGTCGTGGTGGCAGCCGGAAACGGTTCTATGGACGCCGACCGAAGAAAAGATGTATGGGCAGCCTTCGCTGACTTCCCTCATACCATCGGGGTGTCCGGCCTCGGTCCCCGAGGATGGTGTGCCGACCCCCTAAACACCGATGTGGATCGGTTGGCGTCATACAGCAACTACGGAAGGTCCATCATCGATGTAGCCGCCCCCGGGGGGGATTTCGGGCCCGAAGGCCCGCGGGTGTAGGACCCATGCTCCCCTGCCGGCGCCCCCTTCCTTTTCGGTCCCGAATGGGTTTTTGATGGTATCCTGATCACCGTCAGCGGGGGTCGGGATTGGGCAGACGGCACCCGTATGGCCGCCCCCCACGTAGTCGGGGTGGCCGCCCTCATCATCGGAGAGAATGGCGGGGACATGTCCCCCTCGGCGGTCCTGCGAGAGCTTCAGAATCGCGCAGAGGATCTTGGCCCCAGGGGCCGGGACCCCATCCAAGGCGCAGGAAGGATACACACCGGATATTGGTAGGGCCGGCCGACGGCCAGCTTCTGCTCACCGAGTCGCACGGCCCCTCGGGTTCTCCCCAGGGGGCCGGTTGTTCTCCCTGGTTTTCAACGGATCGAACCGGGTCTGCGGGGCTCAGATTTCCTTTGCTTTGTCCGGTACGCCATGAGTACCATTCAAGCGTCCCCAAAAACCTCTTTGCCCACGCCCATGGAGAAGGGAGCGTTCCATGATGATTGGGAAATTGGTGGCCCTGATCGAGGGTCACGCGGATGAGTTGACGACTCGCATGGTGCGCCTGGTGCGGGAGGACCCAAGGACAGAAGCCTATCACCGGTTCGACGACGAGGAGTTGGGCCAACGGGCTCGTCTCGTGTACGCCAACCTGGGCCAGTGGTTGGGAGAGAGCTCAGAAAGTCACGTGGAAGAGGAGTACTACCGGCTTGGCCAGGTGCGTTGTGGCGAGAAGGTCCCTCTCTCACAGGTGGTGATGGCCCTCCTCCTCACGCGCAGGAATCTCTGGCACTTTGTCGAGAGCCAAGGCTGGGACACGATCTTCGACCTGAGACAACAGATGGACCTGGAAGTGCTGGTGGTCCGCTTCTTCGATCGTGCGATCCACCACACGGTGAGGGGATACGAAGCGGCGGCGTGGGGCCGGCAGATCTGACCCGCGGAAGGCTGGAAACACCCCCCTCCGGGGCCGAACCGGACCCGGTTCTTCACGTGGTCCCGACCACCAAAACGCCCCAAACGTTCTCTCCCGTTCTTCGACGCCACCGAAGGGGGCCTGGGGCCGGGTGGGATTGACAGGAACGCCAGTCTACAGTCTCCTCCCTACACGACAAACGCTTCAGAACCTCCCCTTGCCCCGGGACTCCAATCCGGATGGAAGAGACTCCGAAAATCCTCGGGGGCCGTCTGACCGAGTTCTCCCTTTCTGGGCTTGGCCTGGCCCTGGTAGTGGGGATCCCGGGATCGTTGACCGGAGCCGTCTGGGTTCGAGGGTTGGCCGAGGGCCTAGCGCCGGTGGGAGGTCTTTGGATCTCCGCCCTCCGGATGACTGTGATTCCCCTCGTCCTGACTCAGTTGCTGACGGCCCTCACCGGCCCCACCGGCAAGGAGCCCATCGGCGGACTGGGCGCCAAGACCTTTGGTCTCTTTCTGGTCTTCCTCCTCTCCATCGGTTCCCTCACGTTGGTCGCGGTGGCGCCGATCATGAACCTGGCCCCCGTCGATGCCGAAACCACGGCGGACCTTCTCTCCAGGATGCCCATCCCCGCTGACGTCACTGCCTCGGGCGGCCAGGCAGGGGTCTCTCCAGGGGAGTGGGTCCGAGGCCTCGTCCCGGAAAACGTGTTCGCCGCAGCTGCCGCCGGCGATATCCTTCCCCTGCTGGTGTTTACGATTCTGTTCGGTCTCGCCGCGAACACCCTCGGGCCTCGGCATCGGTCGCAGCTAGGCGACCTGTTCGGTGCTCTGGCGACCGTCATGATGCAGGTGGTGTTCTGGGTCTTGTGGCTCACACCACTCGCTGTCTTTTCTTTGGTCCTAGAGTTGAGCCTGGCCATCGGCGGCGCTGCCTTGGGCACCCTCCTCTTTTATGTACTCACGGTCGCAGCCTGGATGCTGATCGTCAGTGGAGCCCTGTATCCCGTCGCCGCGGTTCTGGGTCGGGTTTCCCTTCGAGATTTCGCCAGAGCTCTTGCGCCGGCCCACATGGTGGCGGTGAGCACGAGGTCGTCTTTGGCCTCCCTCCCGGCTTTGATAGAGGGTGGCCGGGAGCATCTTCGATTCCCTTCGTCCATCACGGGGTTTGTTCTTCCTTTATGTACATCCCTGTTCAAGTTGAGTACGGTGACGGCGGAACCGGTCCGCTACCTTTTTCTGGCACACCTCTTTGGGATTGACCTCACCTTCCCTCAAACGGCGACATTCCTCCTTACGTTGATCATTCTCAGCTTCAGCGGGGTGGGGGTACCCCGGGGCGGATCGGGGTTCGACACGTTGCCGGCGTATGTCGCGGCCGGAATCCCCATCGAAGGCCTGGTCCTGGTTGTAGCGGTAGACACCCTCCCAGACGTCGCCAAGACGATCATCAACGTCACCGGCCATATGTCGGTGGCGACAATCACCAACCGAAAGCGAAGAGTCGCAGTTGGCTAGTCCTGCTTGGACCCAGGAGATCTGCTCATGTCCGAACGGAAATATCTGACCGACCAGGTCGCCATCGTGACCGGGGGCGCCCAGGGAATCGGAAAAGGGATTGCTCTGGCGCTATCTAGAACCGGAGCCCGGATCGTCATCGGAGACATCCAGGATTCCTCAGGCACGATCGAGGAGATCACACGGAGAGGTGGAACAGGGATCAGTCAGGTCATGGACGTCAGCAGCACCAAGGACGGTGAGTCTTTGGTGAATCTGGCTCTGGCGGAGTTCGGCAGGCTGGATATCCTGGTCAACAACGCCGCCATCGACGCCCCTGAGGGCAACGCATGGGATCTAGTCGACGAGGAGTGGGACCGGACGATCGCGGTCAACCTGAGCGGCGTTTTCTATTGTTCCAAAGCGGCCCTGGTCCCCATGCTGAAGGAGGGTCGTGGATGCATCATCAACATCAGTTCCCACTCAGCGCGGTTTGGCACCCCTGGTCTGTCTCCGGCCTACAATGCCAGCAAAGCCGGGGTGCTGGGCCTGACGGCGGCTTTCGCCGCGCAGGTGACTGACAAAGGTATCCGGGTGAATGCAATCCTTCCTGCACTTGTCGAGGCAAATGATTACGGCTGGACACCGGAGGTACGAGAAGAAAGGACTCAGCCCTATCCTCTCAAACTCGGCACACCTCAGGATGTGGGTGAGGCCGTACTCTACCTCTCAAGCCCGGCAGCCCGTTGGGTGTCAGGAACCAGTCTCCATCTAAACGGAGGGATTCAACGAGGCTCCTCGGTCTTTTAGGGGTTATCCGCGCGGGGCGTCCCCGACCTGGCGGCTGGATCACAGGGACCGGGCCGAATCCGGCCTGGGAGGTGACCGGGCACCTTCCGGGGGGGAACCCTTGAACCGCCTCCCAGTCCGGTCCATTATAGCAAAATGCGAGATCAAGGTTCGGCATCACCCTCTTTCAAATCCTTCCCTCTTCCTTCTACCTCGCCGGAGTCGCCGAAAACACTGGTGGCCCCAGTCCGGAACCATGGGGGGACGACCCACCGTGGACACCCTCGGTTCTCTCTGGAGGATTGAGTTGATCCATCTCCTGACCCCGCGAGCTTCCATCCCATACGCCCTGGACTACCTGATCAAGGCCGATCTCGTGGAGAGAGGTGACTGCCTTGGCTACGAAGACCTCTCCGAAGTGGTTGAGTTCCCAAGAGGCCTGTATGTCTTCACAGGCCTGAACCGGTTGGGCCCGGCTGCCGTCGAGATGCTCGGGGTTCTTCATCAAAGACTGACGATGCACATGGGGATTGCTCCCCTCAACAACCCGGCCCGGACCCTTCGGAGGTATGAGCTCCTCGATACCCTCTGGGATTCAGGACTGAACCGGTTCCGCCCGTTCCTCGCCAGTGCAGACGTCTCGGAGGCACGGTTCCCGGTTTTTGTTCGGACACGAGAGAAGGACGGGTACCTGTCTCCACTTCTCTTCTCTCCCAAAGAAGTGGTTCGGGCCATCGGAAAAGGACTGATGGTCGGGTTCCCCATAGAAGAGCTGATGGTGGTGGAATTCGAAGACACATCAGATGATAAGGGTTTTTTTCGGAAGTACTCAGCCTATGTCGTCGGATCGCGGGTCGTGCCGGTCTCCCTGGACGTCGGTCCGGACTGGATCGTTCGAGACGGGCAGAGGACCAGAGAAACCCTCGAGGAGGAGCGGAGGTACGTGGAAGAGAACCCCCATAGGGATCAGATCTCACAGATCTTCTCTCTCTCCCACACCCAGTTCGGCCGGATTGACTACGCCCTCCGTGGCGATCGAATCCAGACCTGGGAAATCAACACCCTCCCCCTCCTGCGGAGATCTCCCAACGCCGGGGAGACTCCACCGGAGCTGAA
>CBDUAX010000038.1:0-15432 GCA_965365235.1 uncultured bacterium | reverse complement strand
CTGTCGGCCCACCGCCACATGGACACGATCATTCTTCCCGTCGCCGTCGGTGTCGAACTCCGTCTCTACCCAGAGCTCCTCCCTGATCCAGTCTTCGCTGTCTTGGAAGGCTGGAACGATCTGGGCTTGGCCATCTGCGAAAACCGGCCCGGCCGAGGCCCTCCGCTGTGCCTGTGCGTGGGAGGGGAGAAGGAGGAGGCAGAGGGCCGTGGCAAGAAGCGACGCGACGCCGGAGGTGGCTCGAAGCCCCTCGCGACGGTGGCCTGGCGAAGAAGAGGAAGAAGGGGATACCAGATGGCGCATGGGTGGAACTCCGGATCGGGTAAGTGATTTTGCCTGGCTTGAGTGAAGACCGCGGAGACTCCCGGCCTCCTGACCGCTAAGTGTACTGTAATTGAGAAGGGGCCGTCTACCGGGGCCCCCTCCCAATGCGATCGGTTTTGAATCCAAAAGAAACGCCAACCCCTCGAGATCCCTAGAACCGTCCCTCCCTCACCTGGGCCGAACTGACCTTTGGGCCCACCTGGACCACCGGGCTCGGGTCCACCGACTCGTTCTCGGGTAGGGGGTGTTCGCCCTTCTTCCTCCCCATCTGAAAAACGCTCTTGAGCCCCTTTAGGGTGGAGGTTCCTCCCAGGGCCTTCTTGTCACCTCCGTAGTAGTCGAACCAGGGCATATGATGTTTGGAGTACTCCTTGGCGGTGAACGGTGCAGTCGGAGGGGCCTCTCCGGTGATGGCTCGCCAGGAGAGAGAGTTCGCGATGTGAACGAAACAACGGCTACCGTGGTCCAGGTCCCAGTGGCCGAGAGGGCGCTGATCCTCATAGATCTCCTGCCGCATCTTCCCCCCCGGGGCCAACCCCATGTCGAAGAGGGCAGACCTTGGGGCTGCCGCTGCCTCGGGTGGGGCGCCAAGAAAATGGCTCATCCTCTCCAAGCCGCCACGGTAGTGCTCCGCTTTCAGGGGGTACGCTACGATCTGGAGCCCGCCGTGCTCGGCCTTCCCGGTGATTTGTTCCTCGGCTGTGTACCCGGACCCGAGTGGCATGGCCACAAACTGGCGGATGATGCCCTTCTCCACGCAGTACCCATCCAGCCAGGGTTGGCCGGGCACGCTTACGAAGTCTTGAGGGTGAAGATGAAGGCTCTCGGACCAGCTCTTCCCAGTCACTGCGTCGATCTTCCCCGTCGCCACCTTCACAGCGAAGGGGTAAAAACTTTCAAAGCAGATCCACAAGGCTTCGGACTGGTACATGGGGAGAAATACCCCTCCGTGGCGGAGCCAACTCTCGGGCATCTCCTCCGCATAGTCGTCCACATGTCTCATGGGGAAGCGCCCGAGTCCAGGGGGAAGTGGGTAGGTCTTCCCATCGTCGGGGATCCTGAGGGTCCGCTGGAAGTGGATCTCCAGGTTGGCCTCTTTATGGACCTCCGGGAAGGAGAAGCTGAGTGTGTGCCTTTTTAGCTCGATCATCTTTGCCTCCTGAAGCTTCTTCCGTGTTTTTGCTCTTTCACCCGATCCCATCCAGCCCTACCAGTCTCCATCCCTCACTTCCCGAACCAACCGGAGAACTGCGTGATCTGGCAGGTCTCGCATACCCCGAATCAGCTCCCCGAAGAGATGCGGGCGCTTTCGGATGACCTCCTTCAACTCTGTGGAGACCTTTCCGGCCAGGGCCAGGAGAGCATCACCGTCCACGCCCAGCTCATCGGCCAATCTCAGGATCGTCCCCTCGGAGGGTGGAGCCACCTCACCCCGTTCCACCTTGCTCAGATAGGAAGGTTGAACGCCGACTCTCTCGGCCACCTTCCTGAGAGAGAAGGCTCGATCCTCTCTTCGAAGGTCCTCTCGTTTCTCGCGAACAAATTCACCGAATTCCGACATGTCTTCCGTTTTGTAGAAAGAAATCGTGTACTGTATACTACATAGTACACGTAAGGAATGCAAGAGGAATGTTTGGATCCGCGTGGAGGAGGGGTGGGCGTATTGGGGCGGCTACGGGAAAAGTTTGGGCTTGGAGTCGACGCCAGGGGCGTGGTTGTAGGCCGTCTCGGCCCCCGGGAACCCTGTGCCCCCCGTATTGCGGTTTTCTCAGAAGTAACGCTTCACCGCATCCAGGATCCGGCTCTGGGCCTCTGCGGAAAGGGAACCAACGGCCGCGGTGGATCCAGGAAAGGACCAGAGGTGTGCGAGTTCCAGCTGGGCGTCCTTGGATGAACCGTGCATGAGGACTTCCTCCCGGGCCAGGAAGGGGGTGAACCACTTGGGATTTCCGGCCTCATTGAGAGGAGCCGCCAGAAGGTCTCCCTGGGTCGTCTGGCCGAGCACGACCCAGGGACGTTCCCCCTGATAGGTCGTGGTCACCCGGCCAGAACCCGAGCCCGACGTCAGCTCCCCGGGCCAGATCACCTCCCATACCCGGGGGCCGGCCCCAATGCCCTCCCCGAGAAGCTGCCTCGGGTCTCCTCCGTCCTCGGACTCGATCAACAGTGATTCCTCTCCCAGGGCTCCGGCCCAGACCAGATCTCCGAACTGGAAACCCAGCAGCTGGGTATGTGGGCTCTCCGGGGCCTTCAACGCTGCGTCGTGGACCCCGACCAGCAGCACCGAGCCTTCCGGGGGCGGGAAGGTGAGGCGGGAGAGAAGCTCGGGTCGGATGGATACCTGAGTCCCGGGAGTCAGTCTTGGCAAGGTCTTCCCATTCAGGACCCGGAATCCGGGTCCTCGGTTACCAGGATGAACAGGCCTTCGTTTGCCGGGACCGGAACCACCGAGGGGTCCACGTTGAACTCGTTCTGGAGGCCCTCAACGCTGGGAGCAAGGAATCTGAGCTTCAATCCCCCTTCTCCCGCCCGGGTCACCGCGTCCCTCAGGAACCCTGATGCGCCCCAGTCCACCTGGAGGTCCACGACCTCATCCTGCCCGGACCAGGAAGCCAGAGCGATGAGGGCGGACCCCTCCCGGACATAGGTTGTGGCCAGGATTCTGGGGTGGTCTGTCGTTACCGGTGTATCCTCCAGCCAATACCCGAGCATCCGGCTCTCGTCGATCCCGAAGTCGTTCATCAATGCCCAAACCGGCCGGGGATCGACGTTTCCGTACATCCTCGCCGTCATCCCGTACAGCATCCCTCGATAAGGATGCCCCCCGTCCTGTAGCATCTCCCCCATCAGGCCGAAGGGGAGTCCCGATACCTCGGTAAGCCAGTAGTCCTCGTCAAGGTCGTACTCGAAGTATTCTCCGAACCACAACCTGGAAATGAAGGGGAAATGCTCCATGTACAACATGGCGCTGTTGGAAAACCCATCTCTCACGTTGAACTGATTTGCGGAATGAAGGTCGATGACCACCTCGTCTCGGTGCTCATGGAGGACGGTGACCAAGCGCTTCACTGTCTCCCGGCTGAACGCGATATCGTCCAGGTAGAGTCCATCGATCTCCTGGTTTTCCGCCAGCCAACGCAGCCCTTCGATGTAGTAGTTCGTCCAGCGTGAGGTCCCTTTGTTCAGCATGGCGGCGTCATCCACCCGCCAGGCGTGCCAGGCCGAGTGGTATTGGTCCTCCAGGTGTTCTTGCATCCAGGAGTGACCACCACCCTCTCCGTCATTCAGGATCTCGTCTCCCAGGCTTCTGAAGGCGAACAACTCGTGAGCTTTGTAGGTGAGCTCCCGGATGGTGTTGTATAACTTGACCTTGATGCCCTTGGCGTGTGCTTCCTCGATATAGTCGGCCAACAAGTCGAGATTGAAGAAGGGGTAGTTGATGTAGGGATTGATCTCGTTGGCGTGGTGGATGTTCACCACGGTTCCCCCCCATGCCTTAACCGAGTCTACCGGCACGTACCTATGCACGAAGCGGGTGTTGAAATGGGTGGCGGTGTCGATGGGCTTAAACGGAGTGATGAGGAAGCGGATATTGAAATGGAGTGTGTCTCCGGCCTGGACCGACCTGCGACCCGAGTAGTTGTATGCGGTGACCGCAGCCGGAGGGCCGTCGGCCCGGACCCGCTCTTCGAAAATCCTGATCCCTCCCCGGCCTTCATTGTACCACGAAGGCGGCATGTTCAACGGCTGATTGCGATAGAAATTCGTGTTCAACGGCCGGATGTAGTTTTCATCTCGGAGAACATACTGAAGACCTTTGTGGACACCCCCCAACCAAACTCCTTCCTGGTGGTTCTCCACTGCCCACTTCCAGTCCACTTCCGTAGGCCGCTTCCCGCCCTTTCTCCCGAGCCCGAGTACGTACTCGGCGGCATCCGGGACCAGGCCGATGGGAAGGGCGATTTCGTCGATCTCCACTTCGGACTCGGCCACCAGGCGGATGCGGTAGCCCAACATGCCATCGTATTCCAAGGTCCCCTCGACCGACATCCGGAAGTGGGAGGATTGGCTTTCGGTGTGCCAACGCACACGCCCTGGGGCGGCCTCTTCGGTTTGGGAGACCACCGGCTCAAACCTTTCCGGTTCGCCGCCCACAGAGACCTGGAGGGCCAGGGGGCGGGTCAGGATTGGCTCCGGCTCGGAGGCGAGGTGGGTCAACTCAGGGGTGAAGTAGGAGAAGATCTGGGTGGGGAGTCCCAACTCTCCGAGCTCCACCCGGCGCCCCAGGACCGAGAGGGAAATGGGATGGCTCCCTGAAGGGCCTTCCACCCCAACGGGTTCGAAGGGTTCGATGAGGTAGTCCGGATCCGCACCCACCGTAGAGTTCAGCCAGGCCAGCCGGGACATGAGGTCCGGCTCGTCGGCACCCCGATTCCTGACCACACCCTGAGCCAGGTCGAGGTCGACAAACACGGTCTTGGTCCCCCGGCCTTCTGTGGAGACCAAAACGGTGCCCGTTACCGGACCTGACGGGATCTCGTCTGCGATGGGCAGCCCAATCCAAAGGGGCAGGACCTCTCCGGCGGGTACTCCGATCCTTTTGGAGAATGGCTGGCCCTTTTCGTCGATCCCTTCGCAGTTGAGGCAGGTAGGTGGCTCCAGTAAGGATTCGTGGAACCCCTGGAATTGGACCTGGATGTTCTCCAGGGGCTTCTCACCGGCGATCAGCCCCAGCTGGAAGAAGAACATCTCCCCGGCGTGGACTTGGCTCCGGAAAGAGAGGGAATCGCCCTGGAGTGGTGGGGGCGGGACTGGGCCCGGCGCCCCCGCTCCCAACTCGGCCGGGGTGCCGGAGGCTCGGGCCCAATGTTGAGGTAAGAAGTGCTTCATGCGCACCGGAAAATCCCGGTGCTCCGGAACCAACCCCCATCCGCCGTCCCATTGGGCAAGGAATAGGGCCTCCTCTTCCGGGGTGGCGACGACCTCCATGGGGAAGAAGGAGTGGAAGTCGTTGACCGACTGGATATGCGTGGCTCGGGCTTTGGGGAAGGGTCCCTCCCCCTCCCCTGAACGGGCACCCCATCTCGTCCGGACCTCCTCCTCCCATGCTGGATCGTTGGAAGAAACCAGCCCTTCCCATGAGATCTCTGCCCGCCCCGACTCATCGGCTCTGGAGGGGGAATCCCGGTCCACGTCCTCCAAAGGGCTTACCGCCCGAAGAAGAGCCGGCGTGGGGTAGGTGATGGTGGGGTAGTACCCTCCGGTGGACTGCCAAGGCATGTAGTAGACGTGATAGGTAGAGGAGCCTGCGTTCGGCTGGAAGATCACCTCGCCGGAAGCGTTCTCCACCCGCACTGCCAGCGCGTTTTCGACGGGCTTGTTGGTGTCAGCGTCCACGACGATGACACCCTTCTCCTCAGGATTTTGATCCCGCCTTCGCCATGGGATGTTGACCAGGACGGTCTCCGGGTTCCCCTCAACCGAAACGACGACCCGGTGATTCCCCCATGACACCCCCGTTTCCCCGGCGGCCAGATGCGGTTCCCAGTTGCCCGGCTCGAAGAAAACACCATCGATCCGGTTCGGGATCGGCGGGGCCCGATAGAGCTTCGCCTCTTCACGATTACTTCCGGAACACCCCACAACCAGTGCCGTGATCAGGACATGGGAGCTGATTGAGAACCAGGAGGTTTGCCGTATCATCGGGGAGGGAAGCGTCCCGGGTGAGGGTCGGTGGTAACGGGTCATCGGATCGTTCCTTCCATTTCGCCGGACCCGGGTTGTACGGTCGTGGTGAGGGCCCGCAGGATCATCTGGCCTTCCAAATCGGCGAAGAGGAGTGGGAACTCCGCCGCATCCGAGCCCCAGGCCAGGGCCGCGGCCAATCGACCCGTGAAACGGCCCAACTCCGTTGCGTCGGATGTATAGCGGCCAAAAGCCTCCAGGCTGGTGCTTTCCCCCCGAGACTTCAGCGCCGAGAGGAAAAGGAGGTCGAGTCGGCTTTCTGGATCCGCGGACACCGAGCTAGAGGGGATGGTGGAGAATTCCCCCGTCCCTTCCAGTACCGCACGGTAAGAAGCGGCGGCAGCTTCCCTATCCTCTGTCGCTTCCTCCACCTTGGCCAAGAGGAACCGAACCAGCCGCTCTTCCGGGTCATAGGGGCGCCCCTGGCCAAGCGTTTCGGGCCATTCCAGAGCCCTGCGGAGGTGACGTCGGGCCCCCTCCACATCCCCTGATTCCAGTGCGTCCAACGCCGCGAGGATGTGAGCCTGCTCAAAGAGACGGTGACTCTCCCGGGCATTCTCCGAGGGTAGGACTCGGGCGGTCTCCAGAATCTCGGTGGCCTCCAGGGCTTTTCCGGTGTTGAGGAGGGCCCGGGCATGAAGGAGTTGGAGGTTGAAGTCGGTGGGGAACCGTGGACTGGCGGCGTTCAAGGACGCCAAGGACCCCTCCCAATCCCCGGCCTCCTGGAGGTACCGAACCAGGTGAATGTGAAGGGTACGGTTCCCAGGCTCCAGCTCCACGGCTCTCTTCAGGTCTGGACCGGGGTTTTCGCCCCGAACCTCGCTGAGGAGTTGTGCCCTGGCTACGTAGAACGGGCCAAAGTCCGGGACCGGGCCCAAGGCTTCAAAGAGGGAAGCTGCTTCGGAGTCCCGTCCCACAGCCCAGAGGTTCAGGGCCAGGAAGTACCTCCACTCCCACCGTTGATCGTTCGCCACCGCCCACTCCAGGACGGGGAGGGATTCGGTCCGGAAGGGGAAGGTGAAGGCTGGATCCAGCTCGGCATCCAACAGCGTCGGGTCCCCTGAAAGCCAAGCCTGCCAGGCCAGAATCATCACGTCGTTGCCGGCAAAATCCATCGGGCCGGTCAAGGGCCCGGGGCCCGCTCCCGGTCCGAGACGCCCGATCCATTCACGCAGGAGGGCCGACGCATCATCCCTAAGGCCCAATCCGACGTAGTCGATGGCCAACTCCAGGAGAGTCTGGGCCGGGAATTCCCCGCCAAAGGGCTCAAACCCGGCCTCCCGGCCGTCGAGGAACCTCTCCGCCCACACGAACCCGTGGAGGGGATCGATCTCCAGCAGCTCTTGAAGAGCCGTTCCCCCCTGATCTTCGTCTCCGGTCTTCCGGCCCACCACGGCCAGGGCTCTCCATCCCGAGACGCTCCGGCGGTCGTAGTCGAGGGCCAGGCGGGCGAATCGTGTCGCCTCACCCCAGTCCTCCTCCTGGATCATGATCTTTGCGAGCTGGGCATAGGCGGCAGATCGAGTGGCGGTGGAACGGGTTGCCCAGCCGTAGGCATCCCGGGCGTCAGCCACCCGGCTCAGCGCCTGGTAGTGGAGGCCGGCCAGGAAGTTGGCCTCGGGATCGTACGCGTCCAGCTGGAGGACCCTGTTCACCCGCTCCAACCCCGAATGGAACTCACCGGCCCGGTAGGCAAGCTCCGACAGCCCCAGCAACGCTCCTCGGTTCCAGGGCTCCTCGATAACCGCAGCCTCCAAAAGATCAAGAGCTTGCCGGTACTCCCGGCCTTTCAAAAGCTCCCGTGCTTGAAAGACGGTCCAGGTCACCTCAGGGATCTCCTCCCTGGCGTCCGGATCCGTGGAAAAGGGACGGGAGAGGAGGCGGTTGGTTGGATCGGACTCGTAGTCGAGGCCCAGGGCAGGGAGGGCCACTCGGAAGGGCCGGTCTTCGGAAATCGGGAAGGTTCTCTTCAGGGGCTGAAGGGGGAGGAGTTCTACCTCCTCCTCGGATACCAGCCGCCCCTCCGACCAAACCCGGAGAGTATCGGAGAAGGCCCCAAATGCGTTGATCCCCAGGTGTAGTCCAGCACCCTCGATCGAGACGTGCATCGCACCGTCTCTGGACGCATCCGTCAGCCCACCAATCCCCTCCAGGGGGAACCAGGTCTCTGTCCACTGACTGGCAGACATGGGGTCGAAACCGGCCTGGGTGATGGGGTTGAGAGCGGCGCCAGGTGAGTACTGCACAAAGAGTCGGCCAGCCTGGAACTCCACGTATTGGCCGTCAGTGTCCGTGAGAAGATCTTCCCAAACCCCGCCCTCCCTGGAGAGAGCCCAGAGCCAGAGTTTTTGCCCGGGCATGTCTTCATGTGGGGCCCAATGCCCGAACCCGTACCCCGCGTCCCTGTAGTACCCACCGAAGAAATCATTCAACTCGCCAACCACATGGTAGGACTTATGTCCGGCAAAGGTGTTGTTGGCATAGGCAGGGAGGTACCGACCCTCTTCATCCACGGGCCAGGCCTCCTCCTGACCGGAATGCTGCAGATAGGCCTTCCCGGGCATGGACATCTCCAGGTCCGTCCGGGCGAATGCCGCGGCGGTCATCCAGTTGTAGTAAGGCTGTTGGAGGGGAGTCGGGTTGTACCAGAAGACTCGGGTTTCGAAATAGGCCCGATCCCTTGGAAGCCGGATCTCCACTCGCCAGTGGGTCCTGGAGGGAAGGTCCATGGCCCCGACAAAACAGCTTACGCTCCCATCGGGGTTTTCCCTGAGTTGGTAGTCCACCGGCGTGGCTGTTGAGGGGGTATGGCCGATGACGCCGAAGTTGAACTCGATCCCTCCTGAGGTCCAGGGACCCCGCAGGGCGATATTCCGAAACTTCATCACCTCATTCCGATAGATGAACTCGTGACCGGTTTCTCTTACCACGGCACCCCAGACCTTCCCTCCGACTTCGGGCAGGACGAACACCTGGATGTAGTCGTTCTCCAGGGTCACGACCGTCCACTCCTGGGGCCGGGAATCCGAGGCGTATCCCTCGAAGCTGTGGTAGGGGTAGAGACGGCGATCCCGTACCAGGATCGGAACCGGATTGGGTTCCGAGAAAGGATAGGAGGAAAGCGTTCGGGTCTCTTCAGTGATCCGGGCCGCTGCCGGATTCGTCTGCCCCTTTCCCCCTGCCCGGCTGCTTACGTCGCTCTGGGCCGAGGCCGATCCCAGGGAAAGGGCGAGGAGGCCCAGGTGCAGGAGCAGGATCTTTACCCCGGTTGAGACCCAATATGGGCGAGCCGAGGGCGGTTGTTCGCTGGCGAGAGACGGGACTGCTCTGGACCGGATCATGGTAGGCCGGGGAAGGGGGTGGGGCGACCAAGCGGACTTCGGTTCCCGCTTCTTCCGGTGGGTTTCCGAACCGGGTCCGAAACCCACCTCCAGCGATGTTACCGGGGCTCCGGCGACAGTGTCAAACCGGATCCGAGGCAAACCCTCCACGAGCCTCAAGGCGGGAGGTCCGAGTGCATCCAGGCGGTACCGACCCAGAGACCCCAAGGAGTAGGAGTCGGAGGGGAGTAGTTTTCTTGCTCCCCTTCTTCCAGCTCTCTATCGTGGGCAGGAGAAAGGGGACCCACCATGGCCGAAGAAAACGTCTACCGACGCCTCCAGAGACACATCGACAAGATGCCAGTGGGGTTCCCCGCCACCGAGTCGGGTGTGGAGCTCAGGGTGTTGCAGCACCTCTTTTCGCCCGAAGAAGCCGAGTTGGCGCTCTATCTCAGCGCCCTTCCTGAATCCCTGGACAAAATCCACTCACGGGCGAAGAAGGACGGGGTGGAACTCAAGGAGCTGCGGCAGGCCCTGAACCGATTGGCAGCAAAGGGTGCCATCCACAAGAAAAAGGTGGATGGAAAGCCCCACTTCTCGAAGCTGATGCTGGCCGTGGGGATGTTCGAGTATCAGGCCAACCGTCTCACGAAAGGGCTTCACGAGGACTTCCTTCAGTACATGGACGAGGGCTTCGCCGAGGCGTTCCACACCAAAAAGACCTCCCAGATGAGGACCATTCCCATCAGCGAGGAGATTCTCCCAGACCGGAAGATCGGGACCTATGACGGGGCCCGTGCCCTGGTGACGAGTTCCCAGGGGCCCTTCGCGGTTCTCAACTGCGTTTGCCGGCAGGGTGCAGACCTGATGGAAAAGCCCTGTCAGCAGACCGAGATTCGGGAGACTTGCCTGCTTTTTGGTGACTTTGCCGGACCGGCCCTCAGGTCTGGGGGCGCCCGGGAGATCTCACAGGAGGAAATGTTGGGGTTCTTGGACCGGGCCGACGACATCGGGATGGTTCTCCAACCCCAGAACACCCAGGATCCCAACTTCATCTGCTGTTGCTGTGGTTGCTGTTGTGGAGTCCTGTCCACCGCCAAAAAGCTCCCGCGCCCCGCCGAGTACTTCGACTCCAACTATTACGCGAAGGTCGACGGGGAACTCTGCACCGAGTGCGAGACATGTGGAGACCGATGCGAGATGGACGCCATCACCTATGTGGACGGGATCCCATCGGTGGAGTTGATGTTGTGTATCGGATGTGGGCTCTGTGTGTCCACCTGCCCCAGCGAAGCCATCACCCTGGCCAAAAAGGCCTCCACGAAGACACCGCCCAAGGACCAGACGGAACTCTATAAGAAGATCATGATCGAGCGTTATGGGCCTCTGGGCGCCGCCAAGATCGTCGGGAAGAAATTCCTGGGGATGAAGATCTAGGGGTTCGCTGAACAAGGCAGGCGAGTTGCATCGCCGGCGAACCGAGCCACTGGTCGGTCGGGGTCTCGACCCCTCCTGTTCTATCGAGGAGACCCACCAAGACCCGTCTCGACTCTCTCCTGGAACCAGGCGCACCAGGCGTCCAGCCCCTTTCCCGTCTTGCAGGAAAGCTCGAAAACGGGGGCGTCCGGATTCAACCGCCTGACCCGGTCCCGAAATACGTCCAGATCGAAGTCGAAGTAGTCCCTCACGTCGGTCTTGTTCACGATGAAGGCGTCGGAAGTCTTGAAGATTTTCGGGTACTTCAGGGGTTTATCATCGCCTTCGGGGATACTGGTGAGGGCGACGTTCAGGTTCGCTCCGGTGTCGGAGCCGACGGGGCAGATCAGGTTACCGATGTTTTCGAGGAATAGTAGGTCCAGGGAATCCAGGGCCAGGGGAGCCAGTCCCTTTTCCACCATGGCGGCGGTGAGGTGGCACGAGCCCCCTGTCTTGATCTGGACCGCCGGAAGACCCGCCTGGGCGATCCGCTCCGCATCCACTGCCGAGTCCACGTCCCCTTCGATGACCGCGATTCGGAACTCTCTGCGGAGGGCCTCTGTGGTCCTGAGGATGAGTGAGGTTTTCCCCGAACCGGGAGAGGACATGAGGTTCACCAGGTAAACCCCTCTCCTTCGGAGCTGATCCCGTAACTGTTCGGCCAGCTCTCTGTTCTCTGAAAGGATCTCTTCCTTGATGTCGATGAGGGTGAGGTCGCGATTCATTCAACCTCCATATTTTCCACCCGGTATCCTGTTCCGCCGATCACTGAGGCATCCCGCGAACCGCATTCGGGGCATAGGGCATTCTCCAACTCCTCCCGCGCCGCATCGAACTCCTGAGGGCAGCGATGGCAACGGAAGGTCAAGGGGGAACGGCTGACCTTCAGCTTTGCCCCCTCAGCCGGGGTCCCTTTGCTGAGAAAATCGAAGTAGCTCTGAATCCATTCACTCTCGAGATCGCTCAGGGCACCGATACTCAGACTTATGGTGTGGACCCTCTCCACTCCATTGACTTCGGCGTGTTTGAGAACGATGCCGAGGATGCTTCTGGTCACGGGAAGCTCATGCATGCCACCTTAAGGTAAGAGAAGAGCCCGAGAGGATCGAACGTGTACACCCGTTGCCAAATCTGTGGATCGGATTTCCCGGAGGGGAAGGTGCTCGAACATCTTCCCCGGGGGGACCGGGTGGCCTACGACCTTCGTCGGGGCCGGCTATGGGTGGTCTGTCGTCGATGCCGGCGGTGGAGTCTTATCCCTCTCGAGGCCCGCTGGGAGGTTCTGGAGGAAGTGGACCGCCTCTTTTCGGCAGGGCGGAACGGACCGGATCCAGTGAGGTTTGTTTCGAAAACCGAGAATGTGGCGCTGTATTCTTTGGGGCCCCTCGAGATCGTGCGGGTGTTTCAGGCCGATCGGATTGAGGAGGCGGAATGGAGGTACGGGACCCGACTGCCAGCTCCAGCCCCCGTTGCCGCTGAGCTGCCCCGGGCCAAACCCTGGTTGAGGGCCACCGGCGCCGTGTGGAGGGGGCGCAGGGAATGTCCGGGATGTGGTTTTGGGTTTTCCGAGATCCCCTACTCCGACCGGAACATCCTCATCGTGGGTCCACCCGAAGGGGACGGTAGCGGTGGGGAGGGCGATTCGGATGGAGCCGCTCCGACCCTCACACGCCGATGCCCGCGGTGTAAGGACGCCGTCCATGGAGGTCTTCGGCTCCGTGGAATGGAAGCCGAGCTCGTTCTCTTTCGGCTGTTGGCCTTCGAGTACCATACGGGCGCTCCCATGGACCGCATCCGGTCCGCCACCCGGCTGGTCCAGGATCCCGACGGCCCGGCCACGCTGGTCCGCATCCTCTCCGAACATGGCCGACCCATGGGAGACTTACCCCCTCTGGGAACCCTCGCCCTGGAGATGGTCGTGAGCGAAGCCCGGGAACTCACCCTCTCGAAGATGGAGGTGCGGGAGCTGGAATTCCGCTGGCGGCGGGAGGAGGAGCTGGCCGAGTTGATGGACGGGGAGCTGACCCCCGTCCCCTTCCTGGAACGGTTGGTGATGAAGGTCAGGGGCGGGCCCTAGCCGGGATCTGGAAGTGCTCCGGTTCCGGCCCGGCTCTTCCTACACACCCAACCAGGGGTCTTCGGTCTTCCGAAGCCAGGGGTTCAATTCCCGCTCCACCAATTCCGCCACCAGGTCGGGCCGACGGGCGGCGATGTTCTCGAGCTGATACGGGTCCGCCACATTGTCGTGAAGGATGGTCTCCACGATGCCCTCCTCCGTCTTCTCGATGGAAAGCGTGTAGCGGTGGGTCCTGACGCCCCGCCGACCCAGAGCCGGTTCGCCGTATGGAATCCAGAGGTAGAGCTGGGAGGTGGGTCGTTCACCCACGCCATGCAGGAGAATCGGTGCGGGGCTCGTGCCCTGGACCTGGGGTGGGATCTTTTCGCCTTGCCCCATCAACTCCAGAAGGGTGGGATAGATGTCTGGAGTGGAGAGAAGCAGGTCGTCCATCCGAGGTTGGATGGTACCCGTCCACCGAATGATGAAGGGCACCCGCATGGACTCCTCATAGTGGATGTTCTTGCTCACCTGCTCGTGACTGCCCAGGCAATTCCCGTGGTCGGAGGTAAAGACCACGATGGTCTCTTCCTCGAGGCCGGCCTCCTCGAGGACCTCCAGGATTCGACCGAACTGGTCATCTACGCCGGTCACCTGGGCCAGGTAGTTCTTCATGTGACGGCGGGCCAGCCGGGCGCCTGAGGTGTCTTCGTCCAAGGCGACATTTGGACGGTTGATCAATTCTTCCGAGGTGGCGTCCCCATACATCTCGAGATACTGCTCCGGCACCCGCTGATATGGCATATGGGGCGGGTTCATGGATACGACCAGAGCCCATGGCTTTTCGGCTTCCCGGAAATCCCCGTTTTCGTTGCGGATGAACTCGATGGCCCTCTCCGCCTCGTGCTCGGGGCCCCACTGATCGACTCGGGTCCGCTGATCCCGGGTGGCTTGGGTCGACCAGTACTCTGGATGGTCATGATTGTCGTAGGTCCCGTATGCGTACCAGAAGTCGAACCCATGCCTGCGCTCCGGAGAGGTCCACTCATTCCATGCGAAGTCTTCGGAGTTGTTGGCGGTGTCGACGTAGGGCTTGTAAGGGGAATCCAGGTGCCACTTTCCGATGTACCCGAGGGAATAGCCACTCTCCTTCAACACGTCGGACCAACAACGTGCGTCGGTGGGGAGTTCGTATCCGTGCTCGGCTCCGTTGGTGTTGCAGTTGGCTAGAACCCCATTGGCGTGAGGAAAAAGGCCGGTGAGCATCATCCCCCTGTAGGGGCTGCACACCGGATAGTTGCTCACGGCCTGGGTCAGAACGACACCTTCCGCCGCGAACCGGTCCAGGACTGGAGTCTTGGCCGGATCCTCATCCAAGAAGCCCAGGGCTTGGGCCCGCATCTGGTCGGGGAAGACGAAGAGGAGGTTGGGTTGCCGAAAGGCTGTGGGCCCAGGCTCACACCCCTGGGCCACCGGGAGAAGGGCACCGGAGGCTGCAGCGGCGGCGGTGGCTCTGAGAAAATCGCGTCGGGAAAGGGATGCCATGATCTGAAATCCTACTCGATTCCCCTGCTGGCACGCCAGCCCAAATCTCTTCCGGCACGCCAGCCCGCCTCTCCCCGAGGGTGGCCTTTCCTCGAGTTTTCGGGGGAAGCCTCGGTCCTTGGCCGAACCTCTTGGTCCCTCCCTTGCCCGCCCCCTCCCGCCGACCCATCCTGCTCTCCGTTGTGAGTCCACGGTCCTCGTGCAGCTCGGAGAACATTCCATGAACCGCACCCCACGCCTTCTCAGGCTCAGATTCACCTTGGTGATGGCGAGCCTCTTCGTCCTGGCCACCCCCCTCCTCACCCTGGGGGGGCCGGTCCCACAAGGGTGGGCGCCTCCTTTCCCGGCGGTTCTCGAGGCACAGGAAACCGCAGGGGATTCGGCGGAGGTCAGGGGCCGAGTCGTTCCCCACGATACCACGGATCAGGGACTCAAACGTCTGACTGTGGACGACTACGCGCTCTGGAGGACCGTGGGTGATGCCTCCCTTTCTCCCGACGGAAAGTGGGCCACCTACAGCTACAGCAGGCGAGAGGTGGACGACTCCCTCTTCGTTGCGCCGCTGGACGGTGGGGAGCGCCACATGGCTTTGAGAGGAAGTGATCCTGCCTTCTCTCCCGATTCACGTTGGGTGGGTTTTTTCATCAATCCGCCCGACAGCGGGAGTGGTGGCGCCAGGGCTGGCGGAGGTGCGGCTCCGGGGCGAGGTGCCCAGGGTGGGAGTCGAGGTCCAAGGGCGCTGGTGCTCCTGAACCTGGCTACCAGAGACACGGTAAGGTGGGAGAACGTACAGGCATTCGGCTTTTCCAGGAATGCAAGCGTTCTGGTGGTGAAGAAGCGGAAGACCGACAGCGAGGCGAAACATGAGGGTACGGACCTGGTCGTTCGGTATCTGGATGCCGGGGAGGACGACCTCCTCGCCTATGTGAACGAGTGGGCTCTGGACCAGAGTGGTGGCAGGCTGGC
>CBDUAX010000037.1:0-15465 GCA_965365235.1 uncultured bacterium | reverse complement strand
AGAGAAGAAACACCCCGCCAAAAAGACCAGTGACACGCCCACCACGGCCCTTCTGGGCCAAGATAGGAGTTTGGAAAGCTGCTCCGCTTCGGAATTCCAGACCTGTGCTCTGTTCATAGGAGTAGGGTGAAATGTACGGGGGAGAGAAGAAAAGAGGGAGCCTGTTTGAGGCTCGAGCCGTCGGAAAAGGGGTCTTCAGCGCCTCCAACGGAAGCGGAGGCGAGGGTCCGGCTCCCTGGGATCCTCCTCGTCCTTCATGGCCGAAAGGTGTGGCCCCGGGGGCTTCTCAGCTCTTGAAGGCTTTCTGCCTCCGCCATCCCGGAAGAGGAAACCGGCTTTCGGGGGAGGCCTGAGTCCCCATCGAAATCCACCCCCAAGCCGGATCTTCCCTCCCAGGCTTCTCCGCTCATGCGCTGGGCGAAGAGCCAACCCCTTCCACCCACATCCGGGACACCACCTGAAGACCAGCCTCCCCCGCAAAAGCTTCAGCGGGTATTCGGGAAGAAGTGGAAGGGTCGTGGATGAGCAACTGGGGCACAACCGGCCCCGCCGCCGGATCCTGAAAATCCAGGTCAGACATCCCGCCGAAATCACCAGGCCCGCGAGGAAGGCGCCAAAGGCAAAGGGTGGAACGGAGAATGACTCGGTGGGCATGGTGCGGACGAGATCCCGTGAGAGGGGGAAAGTCGGTACCTCCCCCGAAGCTAGGTAGTGGCCAGCAGCAGGTCCAGAAACCCCAACGGTCTAAGAGAATGGAGAGGGGGATCCTCCACCTGTGTTGAGGACCGGCCTCCGCCAGCTCCCCGAGATAAACTCGGCTCCTTCAATTGCCGATACTGAGGGCAGGAGGCCCGGGTGGGGAATCCGGGCAAAGCTGGTCATTGAATGTTCGGGGGAAGCCGGAGCAGGAATGTCGGAAGCCAGCAAGCGTAGCCCTCTTTTCATCGAGTCCCCCATAGGGATTCTGATCCTTGACCGCCGAGGTGCCGTCACCGACGTCAATCCGGCCGGGTGTAAGGGGTTTTCCAGAAGCAAAGACCGAGTGGTTGGACGCCACCTCCTCGACTGGGTTCTTCCCATGGACAAGGATCGATGCGGAGCGGGGCTCGACCGTGTGTTCCGGGGAGAGTGGGAAAACTGGAAGGCCCGGGTTCGCCGGGGAGATGGTCTGGCGAGACTGCAGGAATTTCGTGGCTCTCCTCTCCGTCGTCAGGGCGAGGTCGAAGGGGCCCTTCTCTTTGTCAGAGAACTCCCGGAGGGGTGCGACGGCCGCCCGGAAACGCTCCAACTTCAAAATCTTCTGGAGAATCTGCCAGGACAGTTCATTCTGGTGATGGACAAGAGAGGGAGGGTCCGATATTCGTCTGGCCTCAGCCGAACCCACTTCCGGGACGCATACTCGGTGTTGGGGACGCCCTATCAGGAACTTCTGGGTCAACCCCGTGAGGGGGAGGAAAACCTGGAGTCCCTCCTGGAGACGGTCTCCAGAGGAGAGAGCTGGGGGGGGCTTCAATGGCATCGTCGGCGGGATGGTGTGTCCTTCCCCGTCGAGATCTTCGCCTCACCCTATCTCGATCCCAAGAAAGGCCATGTACTGGGGGCTCTTCTGGTGGGGAGGGATCTCTCGATGGTCCGGGAATTGAGGGAAAGAGCCGAAGAGGCGGAGCCCTTGGCCCAGATCGGATCGCTGACGGCAAAGATTTCCCAGGAGATGACGAAGTTCCTGGACGAACTTGACGAGGGCCTCTCGGAGAATGGTGACGGTTCAGCCCAATACCGCCAGCGGACCCGGGTATCCCTCCACCGCATCCGACACTTCCTGGAGGGGATTACAGAGTTCGGTGAGACGGGCCGGGTGAGGAAGGAGTCTCTCTCCTTACCGGAATTCACCCACGAAGCCTTGGAACGGGCAGCGGGACGAATGGGGTCGCTGGGGGTCCAGCCCACCGTCGAGGTCCCTCCGAACCTCCCACCCGTATTTGCGGATCGACGGAAGCTTGGACGGATCCTGGATCTACTCCTGGAGAACGCTTTGGATGCCCTGGAGGGCACTCCGGCGCCGCTTTTGAGATGGGACCTCAGCAACGGGCCCGACGGAGTTCTGATTCGCCTCACCAATTCCGGGGCCTCGGTTGAGGCCGAGGGACTGGAAAAGATCTTTGCTCCATTCTTTACCACCAAAGAAGGTCGTCCGGGGTTGGGCCTTGCGACTGCCAAGGGGATGGTTTTGGGGCTCGAGGGCCGGATTTGGGCGGAAATCCCGCAGGAGGGGTTCTTGACCCTGGTGGTGGAGCTCCCCAGAGAGGACCCGGATAGAATTCGTCCTTTCCGGCCGGAACCGCTGGATCTGACCCGGGCCCGGAGCATCCTCGTGGTGGACGATGAGGAGACGATCCGCGATGCCCTCCGCTCCTTCCTGGAGAAGGTCGGGTACGAAGTCAAGGAGGCCTGGAGTGGACGGAGCGCTCTGGCTGCTCTGACCTCAGGTCACCTTCCCGACGTGGTCCTCACCGATCTCAAGATGAACGACGGGAGTGGTTATTGGTTCCTGGAGGAGTTGTCCCGGGAGTTTCCCGGCCTCGTGTCAAGGACGATCTTGATTACCGGAGACGCTGATCACGAAGCCGCCACCGACCTGGCCTCAGCCACCGGGTGTCCCCTGGTCCGGAAACCCTTTGAGCTGCCCGACCTCCTGGAAATCCTGGACGAAGTGTTTTTGAAGCTTTGAGACGCTCCCAAGAGACAAGGGATTGTCCCTCCAAAAGAGCAGCCCCACACTGTCGGTCCGTCCCACCGTCAGTGCATCAACCCTCGTCCAGAACCTCCCGTACCTTCCGGGCCAACGCCTGAACCGAGAAGGGTTTTTGGAGGAAGGGAAGGTCTTCCCCTGCTGCCCCCATGCGGAAGACCACGTCATCGGCATATCCCGACATGAAGAGGACCCGGCTGTTCGGGAAAAGGCTCGAAACCTCGTCGAACAACTGCCTTCCATTCAGGCCCGGAAGGACGACGTCGGTCAGGAGGAGGTCCAGTGGCCCGTCAAGATTCTCCAGGAGCTTCAGGCAGTCCTCCGCGTCCCTGGCGGCGGTAACCGTATACCCGGCTCGTTTCAGAATGCTGCCTGCCAGGTTTCGGACCGCATCCTCATCCTCCACTACGAAGATGGTCTCGGTTCCACCCTCACCGCCGGTAGCGGGGATCGTCGATCGCTCTTCGGTCGGAACGGCCCCCTCAGCCAGGGGAAAGTAGCATTTGAAGGTGGTTCCCTTCCCCACATCGCTGTAGGCCCAGACGTTGCCGCCGTGCTGCTTGATGATTCCGTAGACGGTTGCCAGGCCCAGACCCGTGCCCTGACCTGAAGGCTTGGTGGTAAAGAACGGCTCGAAGACACGGTCCTTCGTCTCTTCGTCCATCCCCTCTCCCGTGTCTGTGAAGGAGAGAAGGACATAGTTCCCGGGTTTCACCCCTGGGCGGGAAAGTGAAAACGCCTCGTCGAAAACGGCTTCCTCTGTGGTGATGTCCACGATGCCGCCGTGTGGCATGGCGTCTTGCGCATTCACGGCCAGGTTCATCAGGACCTGTTCGATCTGTCCCTTGTCCGCTCTGATGGTGGAGTTGACCGCCTTCGGATTCACCCTCATCTCGATGTTTTCTCGGATGGTCCGCCGAAGAAGCCGTTCGAACCCCAGTACGAGGGCATTGAGATTGGTGGGGCTGAAGTCCAGCGTCTGTCGTCGACTAAAAGCCAGGAGCTGCCGCACCAGATCCTTGGCCCGCCCCCCGGCCTGGATGATCTCGTGTGCGGAAGCCCTCCGAGCGTCTCCGGGGGAGAGGTCATCCCGGAGGAGTTCGGCGTAACCGATGATGGGGGTCAGAAGGTTGTTCAGGTCATGAGCCACACCACCGGAAAGACGACCGATGGACTCCATCTTCTGTGCCTGGTGGAGTTGGTTCTCCAGGGTTTTCTGCTCAGTGGTGTCTCTCAGGATCCCCAGAATCGCCTTGTCATGGGCGTAGTCGATCTCGGTGACCGAGGCTTCGACATGGACCTTTGGTCCAGTTTTGGGTTGAATCTGAAACTCATATACATCCGGGACTTTCTCCCCCCTCTCCCGCTTCCGTTGTCGCTCCCGGATCAGCGGTTTGCTCTCTTCCGCCACCAGCGACCAGAAGTCGAATTCCGGAGAAGTAGCCTCCTCGGGGGGGACCCCGGTGATCTCGCAGAATCTCGGGTTGACGAGATCAAACCGGTTCTGAAAGAGGATGTACAGGGCATCGTTCGACTGGTCCACCACACTCCGGAACCGTTCCTCGCTTCGCTCCAGGGCCTGCCGGGCTTTCACCCGTTCGGCTACGTCCCGAAACATGGCGACCATCTGGCCCGGAGAGGTCTGGAAGGCCACAACTTCGAAGACTCCCCGAATCCCGCCTTCATCATAGGAGACCTGTTCGCTCCTCCACTCGATCCCCTCCGCTGCGGCCTCCTTGTACCGTTTGGGGATTTCCGAGTCCGCCAGATGAGGGAAAGCCTCCTCGACCGTCCTCCCGATAAAGGTGCTGTTGTCCACTCCCAAAATCTCATCCGCCGCTGGATTGGCGCCGACGAAGACCAGGCGATTCCCATCCTGGAGTTGGTAGAGGTGCATTCCCATGGGTGAGGATTCGACGATCGTCTGAAAACGTCTCCCACTTTCCAGCAACTCGGCTTCCGTCTGCCTCCGCTCGGTCAGGTCCACCAAGAGCCCGCGGACGCCGACGACCGCTTCCCCCTCATAGAGGGTGGTCGCGTGGAAGAGGATCGGGACGGTGGTCCCGTCCTTTCCCAAACAGGTGTACTCGGCCATGCCGGGATCGGTACCCGATACTCGTTTTCGAAACGCCTCCATGGCCCTGGGCCGGTCTTCGGGGTGGAGCATGTCCATGGCGTTCAAGCCGGCGTCGAACTCCTCCTGGGTGTACCCGAAAAGATCGAATGCCTTCTTGTTGACATAAGTGAGACGGAGGGAGGCATCGGTCTCGAAGACGGCTTCGGGAAGAAGCTCGGCCATCTCTCGGAAGCGGGCTTCGCTGGCTCGCAACGCCTCCTGAGCCCGCCGCTGTGCCGAGGAATCTTGATAGACCGTTGCGATTTGGCCTGAGGGCAGCTTGAACACATAGTTCTCGAACCACTGCTCTCCTCTGTCGTCAACGTATCGGGCCGCCGGGTGGTTCTCTGGCTCACCCGTTCTGTACACCCTCCGGAACACTTCCAGGAGACCCATTTCTTCGATGCCCGGGAAGGCTTCGGTGACACGCTTCCCCACCACATCTTCACGAGAAACGTGGCTGAGGGTCCCCCCGGCAGGATTGAGATCCACGAAGACGAAGTCCTGGCCGTCGTCCGTCGGATCGTAGATGGCTACTCCGAAGGTGAGGGTCTCGAAGAGCATCTTGAACCGTTCCTGGGGTCCAACGGGCTCTCCCCCATCTGTCGACTTTTGGGAGGTCGGGGGCTTGCTCATGACGGTGGGTGCCTATCGATCCGGTTGGCCCGGGGCCTTCTTCACCTGGGGCCCGGGGCTTGAGCCTACTTCTGGATTCTCAAGGGGGGGTAAACCATTCTCGAGGTTTCCCAGGCTATGAGCAAGCTGATGGCCAGCCCGGGGGTTCGGACGGTCCTCCGGAAGGGGCCCTCAACCCTCGGATGGGTGAGGAATTCGGAACCCGGATCCGCGAACGGTTTCAATAAGGGGGGGGCCTGCTTGTCGGAGCTTCTTTCGAACGTTTCCGATATGAACGTCGACGATGCCTGTTCCAGGATCGAAGTCCATCCCCCAGACCTCCTCCAGGAGCGTCGAACGGGAGACCGTCCTGGGTGCGTTCTTGATCAGGCAGGTGAGAAGTCTGAACTCGATGTTCGTGAGGTGAAGGGCTTTCCCACGCCTGGAAACGGTACGCTGCCGTTCGTCCACCTCCAGGTCACCCAGCGCCAAGGTCTGGGACCGGGCGAGTCTCGTTCGACGGTGTAGTGCTTCAATCCGCGCCGCCAGCTCACGGACGCGGAAGGGCTTGGTGATGTACCCGTCGGCCCCTGCCTCAAGCCCCCGCACCACATCGTCCTCGGCATTCAAAGCCGTGATCATCATGACGGGCGTGGCATCACCGGTCTCTCGGATCTGCATCAACACCTGAAAGCCGTTGATTCCCGGGAGACCCACATCCAGGAGAACCATGTCGAAAGGACCCGTCTGGATCGCGGTGAGCGCTTCCTCTCCCGAGGAGACGGTTTCCAGATCGATCCCTCGGGAACCCAGTCCCATCCTGAGAATCCGGAGAAGGTCCGGGTCATCGTCGACGGCCAGAACTCGGAGCCTGCCAGTTGGGTCCGGGTTTTCACTCATGGGTTCGGAATCGAGCAGATGGGATGGAGAGAGGAGAATCGATCAAAGAGTAGCCATCTCCTCCGGAGAGGACAACGGGGGAATGCCGACCTCCCCCCCCACCTGCCCTTTTTTGCGCCCCCGGGGCCCGGTGTGCGGGGTCCCCCCCCCGTTGCCGGGCTGGTCTCCTTTCCAGAATCGGTTTGCGGGCCCAGGATTGGTGGGTAGACCCATGTTTGGTGGGCCAGCACAGGACGGGCGTGGGGCCGGGATCGAAGGAAGAACCCAGATTTGGTGGAGACACAGGGAGAAATGAATGGGTGATGTAAGCCTTTTCCTCGATCGTCACTACCGGCATTTCAACGCCCGAGAGTTGGTCGAATCGGCGCGGGCCTATGCCGACCACCTGAATACCGGGGGGAAGATGTTCCTGTCTCTCGCTGGTGCAATGTCCACCGCGGAGCTTGGGGTGATCCTCTCCCGGATGATCCGGGCCGGGAAGGTTCACGGCATCTCCTGCACTGGGGCGAACCTGGAGGAGGACGTCTTCAACCTCTTGGGGAACGACCGATACGAGGTCATCGCCGACTGGAGAGCCCTCTCCGCCAGGGAGGAGGAGCGCCTGTACCAGAGAGGAATGAACAGAGTCACCGATACCTGTATCCCGGAAGACGTCATGCGCCACCTGGAGGCGGTTCTGGCCGACCTTTGGGTGGAAGCCGACAAGAAGAAGGAGAGAAGATTCCCTTCGGAATTTCTCTTCGAAGCCCTGGACGATCCGAGGCTGATCGAACACTTCCGCATCTCTGAAGCCGAATCATGGATCCTGGCGGCGAAGGAGATGGGAATTCCGGTGTATGCCCCCGGATGGGAGGACTCCACCATCGGGAATATGTTCGCCGCCAATGTGAAGATGGGGGTGCTGGAGGACCACCTTTGCGTCAAGACGGGGACGGAGCAGTTCCAACACCTGATGGATTGGTACCTGGAAACCACCCGAGAGGGCACCTCGACCGTGGGGTTCTTTCAAATCGGGGGAGGAATCGCCGGGGATTTTGCGATTTGCGCGGTGCCGAGCCTCATTCAGGATCTGAAGTTGGACGTACCCTTCTGGGGGTACTTCTGCCAGATCACGGATGCCGACGTTTCGTACGGAGGGTACTCGGGTGCGGTTCCCAACGAGAAGATCACCTGGGGCAAACTGGCGGCGGATACCCCCAAGTTCCTCGTGAAGTCGGATGCGACCATCGTTGCCCCGTTGATCTTTGCTTACGTATTGGGAGATTGATGCTTAATCCTCCCCAGACTCCAGGCCGGACACCAGGACCTCGATTCGTCCTCTGAGGCTCTCCATCTGATGGGCGCTCAACCGCTGCCCCGTGGCTGACGTGGCCATGAGAATGCCCAATCCAGGCACGCCGACCGCGGGCCCCCAAAACCCCCAGGGCGACATCCCGGATTGCCACTGAACAAAGCCCAACATCAGTCCCAAAACGGCCAGGAAACCCACCCCTGCGTAGAGGAACATGAAAAGGGTCCATAACTCCGGATGGGGGCCAAACCGACCCCTCAGAAGGGAACCCTTCGCATGGGGTTCGACCTGGACGGAGAGACATGGAGACCAGGCTCGGCGTTCGCTTTCGCTCACGAAAAAGTCGGCGCACCGCCCCTTGGATCGGGTACACTCCTCGTAGTCGGTGCCCTTCAAACGCTCCCGGAGGGTCTCCATGGCCTCATCAGGGCTTGGAGACAGTGGGATGGTGAAGGTTGGGCGAATGCGTGGCCGGTCCATTCAGACTTCCTCTGTTCTGTCGGGGGAGCCGCACACTCTAAAGGAGTTTCAGTTATTTTTGAAGGCTTTAGACGAAATTCATCTCCCGCGTCGGACGGGGTTGCAAGGAACTAGGCATGCAGATCAGGAACGTGGCCGTCATCGCCCACGTGGATCACGGAAAGACCACCCTCGTGGACCAGATGCTTCGGCAGTCCGGGATCTTCCGGGCAAACGAGAAGGTGGCCGAACGGGTCATGGACTCCAATCCGCTGGAGCGGGAACGGGGCATCACCATCCTCTCCAAGAACACGGCGGTGCATTGGGGAGACGTAAAAATCAACATCGTCGACACTCCGGGCCACGCGGACTTCGGAGGGGAGGTGGAGAGGATTCTCCGCATGGTGGACGGGGTCCTGATCCTGGTGGATGCGGCGGAGGGCCCCATGCCTCAGACACGTTTCGTGACCAGAAAGGCCCTGGAGCTCGGGTTGCTCCCCATCGTCGTCATCAACAAGGTGGATCGCCCGGATGCTCGGCCGGGAGAAGTCCACGATGAGGTCCTGGAGCTGTTTCTCGAGCTCGACGCCAATGAGGAACAACTGGATGCGCCGTTCGTCTATGCCTCTGGCCGGTCGGGGTGGGCAACGACCGATCTGGACGAAGCGCTGAGTTGGTCACGGTCCGCTTCCACGACGCCCGATCCGGCTCCGGAGGGCGAGGCTGATCTGACCCCTCTCTTTCGAGCCATCTTGGGACACATCCCGGGGCCTCCGGGAGACCCTGACGTTGCTTTCCAGATGCTGGTCTCCACCCTCGACTTCTCCCCGTACATCGGACGAATCGCCATCGGCCGAATCGAACGGGGACGGGTGAAGGTAGGGGATCCTGTGGCTCTCCTCCCGCTGGGAGATGCTGGGCCTCTAGGCGAGGACGAAACCTTCGGTGAGGGACGGGTCGTGAAACTCTTCGAGTTCACCGGCCTCGAACGCCTGGAGCTCCAGGAGGCCCGAGCCGGAGATATCGTGGCTCTTGCCGGGATGGAGAACGTCGAGATCGGTACGACCCTCACCGACCCGGCTACCCAGGAACGGCTCCGAGGAATTGCCGTGGAGGAGCCGACCCTATCGGTGGATTTCTCGGTTAACAACTCACCGTTTTCAGGGCGGGTGGGGAAATACGTGACCAGCCGCCAACTCCGGGAACGCCTCTTCCGAGAGCTGGAGAGGAATCTGGCCCTACGGGTCGAGGAGACGGATTCGCCCGATACCTTTACCGTCTCGGGACGAGGAGAGCTGCACCTGACCATTCTCATGGAGACCATGCGGCGGGAGGGGTACGAGTTCCAGGTCTCCAGGCCCAGGGTCATCACCCGGACCGGCTCCGACGGTGGGAAGCAGGAACCCTATGAAGAGGTGGTGATCGAGGTTCCTGAAGCCATGGTGGGGGTGGTCATGGAGAAGCTGGGCGGGCGGGGTGGGGCCGTAGAGGAACTACGCCCCAGCGACCAGGGCACGACTCGCCTAAAATTCAGGATCGCAACCAGGGGCCTCTTCGGGTACCGCTCGGAGTTTTTGACGGACACCCGCGGAGAGGGAATGCTGCACCACCGATTCCTGGAGTATGGTCCGTGGGCCGGGTCGCTGATTGGGCGGAAACGGGGGGTTCTGGTGGCCGATCGGGAGGGGGTTTCCGTGGGGTACGCCCTCTTCAACCTCCAGGAAAGGGCCACCATGTTCGTGACGCCCGGAGACCCCGTCTACGGGGGGATGATCGTGGGGGAGCACGTGCGCCCGGGCGATATGGACGTGAACGTTTGCAAGGAAAAGAAGGCGTCCAATGTCCGCACCACCGCCACAGACGAGAACATCAAGCTGGAGCCGCCTCGGAGGCTCACGCTGGAGCTCGCCATGGAGTTCATCGAACCCGATGAGCTTATCGAACTGACGCCTGATGCGATCAGGTTGAGAAAGCGGGAGTTGGACCCGAATAAGCGCAGGAAAGCGGCCCGCGACGCCGTCTGAGGGTCAGGAGGCCGCCTTCAGCCGTTTCATGTCCATGGGCCACCGGACGGAGTAGGGCGAGTTCTGGATGACGACCTGCCTGCCGATCCGCTGGCTCAGGTTGAAGGCCAGGATGCCCTGAAGATTGGCCGTCGGGGCCTCGCCTTCCTTCCCTGGCAGGGTGACGATAGCCAGGATTGCGATCTCCGAGTCCTTTTCGGCCTTCAGAGGCCCAAGATCCCCCTCGGGCAGGTCCACGAAAAAATCGTCGAAGAGAGCGAAAGGGTCCACCAGAAGGAAAGCCAGCGCCCCGCAGTCCACGGATTGAAGCCAGAAGAAGCTAGGCCGTTCTGCAGGAACCAGGACAAACCGCTCACACGCCGGGAATCCGAGAATTCCATCGGGAAAGTCGAAGCAGTCCTGCGACTCCACCTGGAGATCTCCCAGAATCTGGGACTCCACCTCCAAGGGCATGGGGTCGTTTACTGCAGAAGACGGGCTCGTGCTCATCGCAGATAATCGGTCAGAGTGGATTGAAGGATGCGGGCATTGGTCATCATGGCTGCCTCATAGGAGACCTGACGGCCCACCAGCTTGCTCACAACCTCCTCCAGGTCGGCATCCTGAAGGTCTGAGCGGAAGGTCTGAAGGTTTCCCTCCAACGCTTCCGCGTTGGCGACAGCTGTATCGACCTGGTGCATTCTTGCGCCGAGCTCACCGATCAACTCCTGAATGTCGGCGAAGGCGGAGTCCAGATCAGAGATGGAAGCACGGATATCCGGCCCGGAGTCGCTGCCCAGAGCGGTAGCCATGTTCTCCAGGGCGTCCAGGATCCCCGTGTCGACAAAGATCTCCTGACCACTGTGGTTCACGTCGTAGAAGGCGCCGGCGCCACCCTCAACCTGATGGGTGCCGGTCGGTGGCCGGGTCGGGTCGGGACCGGTTGCACTGAACGGTTTGGTGTCAGCGTATTCCCCGGCGAAGAGGAAGCTGCCAATCCACTGCGTGTTCCCCAACTCGATGACAAAATCCCGGAGACCTTCCACTTCCTCTCGTACAGCGCTTCTGCTGGCAGCTGTGGCTGTGTCACCGCCCTGGGAGATTCCGAGCTCCTTCGCCCGGCTCAGGATGTCCGTCAGCTGATCCAGGACATCGTTCTCCACCGCCAGCCTGGAGCCGGCGGAGGCGAGGTTCTCCTTGTACTGCTCCAGGGCCCGTAGGGCGCTGGACGAGCGCATGATGCCGGTGACCGCGGTCGGATCATCGGAGGGATTCTCGACACGAAGACCCGAAGAGATCATCTGTTGGTAGTGGCCGATCTCTTTCAGAGCCCGTTGTGTGTTTCCCAGAGCCTGGCTGTACAGTACTGAGTTCGAGACTCGCAATCCGGTACCATCCTCAGGTCAGCATGCCCCTTGGCCTTTTCTTCGTTGCCGGGGCATTGGGGCTTCGGTACGTTGGATTATCGGTTCCGGGGATATCGGACTTTAGCTTTTTGTGACATCTCATGGCTCGAATTCTCTGTGTAGACGATGAAGCTGCCTCTCTGATGGTCATCGAAGATGCCCTCCAGAAGACGGGGCATCAGACCATCGGCGTACACAATGTGGAAGCCGCCTTCAAGGTTCTGAACCGGGGTGGGATCGAGCTCATTGTCTCCGATTACCGGATGCCGGGGGCCACCGGCCTGGAGCTTCTTTCCCAGATGGAGCGGGACGGGTACGACGTCCCTCTGGTGATGGTCACCGGCTATGGGAGCATCGAGCATGCTGTGGCGTCCATCAAAGCCGGTGCGGTGGACTATATCACCAAACCGGTTCGTCCCCAGCAGCTCCAACTGGCAGTGGATCAGGCGTTGGAGTTGGTCCGCCTCCGCAGAGAAAACGCGCAGTTGAAGGAGGAGGTCAGTCGCTTCCGGAGTGCATCGGAGATCGTCGGCGACAGCCCCATCATGGAGCGGATCTTCGAGACACTGGGAGTGGTGGCGCCCACCAGGGCCACCGTACTCCTCCAGGGCGAGTCAGGAACCGGGAAGGAGCTTCTGGCACGGACGATCCATCAACTCAGCGACCGAAACGAGGGCCCCTTCGTGGCCGTGAATGCGGCGGCCCTGCCCGAGAACCTGGTGGAGAGCACCCTTTTCGGCCACGAAAAGGGTGCCTTCACCGGGGCGGTCAAATCCATGCGCGGGGCCTTCGAGCGGGCGAACTTCGGGACGATCCTCCTGGACGAAATCTCGGAGATGCGTCTGGACCTCCAGGCCAAACTCCTTCGGGCTCTTCAGGAACAGGAGTTCGAGCGGGTAGGCGGAACGGTTCCGATCCGGGTGGACGTGAGGGTCGTGGCCACCACAAATACCGATCTGGCAAAGGAAGTGGAGGAGGGTCGCTTCAGGGAAGATCTCTACTATCGACTCAGTGTGGTCCCCATTCAGGTCCCCCCCCTCCGAGACCGGGCCGAGGACATTCCTCTCCTCGTCAACTACTTCGCCAAGAAGGTGGCGGAGGAGAACGGCAAGAACATCGTCAGTGTGGCTCCGGAGTCGATCGAAATGCTCAGTCGGTATGACTGGCCGGGGAATGTGAGGGAGCTGGCCCACGATGTGGAACGGGCCGTCATTCTGAACTCCGGTGAGGTCCTCCTTCCCGAAGCCTTCGATCGGAACCGCTTTGGCCTCACTTCCGTTCCGGGAGGGGAGAATGGGGCACGCCTCGGGTCTCCCCAAGCCCCCGGTTCCAGGGTTGGTAACGGTTCCGACGACGGTCGAATCTTCCTCCAGACCCTGAACCTGGGAGAAGCGGAGGAGGTCCTCATCGTCAAAGCTCTCGAGGCGACCGGGAACAACAGAACCCGGGCTGCCGATCTCCTCGGGATCAGCGTCCGCACCCTTCGCAACAAACTGAATCGCCCCAAGGACTGAGGTCTTCCCGGGGCGTTTCAGCCCCCCTCGGACCGGCGGGCCCCCACCGGTCCTTTCTTCCCACTCACCGGCACGTACCCGGAAAAAGCATCCGCTTTTTGACCGGAAGATCCTTCCGTGCCGGACGTTCTCTCCGAGTGGGTTATTCCCGAAAAAAGGCTGTTCTGGGATTTTCGATCGGCTGGGTAATGCGGGCGTAAGTGTAGTGAATAATTATATATAGCCTACCCCTACCCCTTCCGGCTCTGACCCGGATTAATCCCCAAAACCCGATCTGGCACCCCATGGAATGGGCCTTGCCCTTCCGTCAGGGTCCGAACGTGTCAAGAAAGAGGGAATGCCCATGCTGGCCAAGCTCATTGGAAGCGGATCTCCTGTCTCGGAACTCAAGGCTGAGCTCACCCGGTCGATGCAGAACACGCGTCAGATCTCCCACCGGGTTGCCAACGCCGCCGCCGGCGAGACCGCCGACTTTGCCTCGGCTCTGGAAGAAGCCCACGGGGGCAGGGAAGTAGACCTGGAGAAAGAGATGGTGAGTCTGGCCGAGGAGCAGATCCGCTTCGAAGCAGCGAGCCAACTCCTGCAGAAGGTTTATCAACAGATCCGCAGCGGCATCAGGGAGCGTTAGGGGGAGTCATGGATCGAGGCGGAATTGGAATCAAGGGAGCGGGGAGCAATCCAGGCGGGTTGAGGCCCTTCTTCCGCTCCATGCGGATTGCCGCGACCGGGCTGTCGGCCCAGCGGACCCGTATCGAACTCATCACCGACAACATCGCCAACGCTGGAACCACTCGTACCGGTACAGAGACACCGTATCAGCGGAAAGTGGCCCAGTTGAAGGAAATCCCCTTTGCCGACCTGATGAACCAACGAGAAGTCCAGGGGCCTGAACCGTGGACGCCGGGGGTGAAGGCCGGAGGGGAAGTGGGGGGCGTGGAGGTGGTGGGAATCGCCGAGGATACCTCCGAAGGTCCCATTGTCTACGACCCTGGGCACCCTGACGCCAATGACGACGGCTACGTCCAGATGTCCAATGTCCGCATCACCGAGGAGCTGGTGGACCTTATGGAGGCTCGGCGCCTCTACGAGGCCAATGCTTCGGTTTTCGATGCCGTGAAGTCCATGCTCCGCCGGGCCACTCAACTCTAAGGGGATCGCATGTCCATTCAGTCAGTCGGTGGCCTCTATGGCCCTTCGGTCCTGACCCCACGGAAACCGCGTCAGGAAGGTGCTGAAGAGGCGGTTCGCCAGCCCCAGGTGGAGACGCCCCTACCGCAGGAGGTGGTGAGGGAGAAAGCCCTCCCCCAGGGGCCGGCCACACCCTCGGAGCTCTCGGTTGAGGTACCCGAGGGGATCGATCCCCAGCTGTGGAGCGTGCTGACTGGAGACGAACGGCGGTTCTTTGCCCAAGCCCGGGGAATGGGCCCGGTCACCTACGGTCGCGGAAGCCTCGGGTTGGCCGAGTTGGGCCTCCAGCGGGGCGGCCGCCTGGATGTGAAGGTCTGATCATGCCGGGAGCAATTCAAGGAATGGGAGCGGCGGCGGTTCGGGGCGTGGGTGTCCAGCAGGCGGAACGCGGTGGGGTTCGGATTCCTCTCCAGAAAGCTGGAAGCGGACCGTCTTTCAGTGAGACGCTGGCCGAGGCGATAGGGCAGGTCTCCGACCTGCAAACCGAGTCTCAGGATACCATCTCCGCCTTCCTCCGAGGGGATCCCGTGGAGATCCATGAGGTGATGACAGCGGTGGAGGAGGCAGGACTCGCCCTGGAAATGCTCATCGAGGTCCGCAACAAGCTTACCGAGGCGTACCGGACCATCATCAACATGCAGACTTGAGGAAGGGCCATGATTTCTGCCCTCCCTGGGATTCTGAGCTGAGGCCACATGCCTGACGCACTCATCACTACCCTCGAGCAATACCTAGGCGGTCGGCGCCTGATGCTTTTCCTCGTTGGTGCTGGAGCCCTGGGCGTGATCTGGGCTCTGGCTCAGTGGTCCATGAAACCCAACATGGTCCCCATTTCCCAAGGGGTTCCCATGGAGGACGTTGGGGCCATGGCGCAACGCCTCGACGAGGAAGGCATCGCCTATGACTTCGACCGCGGCGGGTCGTCTATCCGGGTGGCGGATGGTGACCTGGCAAGGGCCCGGGTGATTCTCGCCCAGAACGGATACCCTGCCGGCGGCAAGGCGGGCTGGGAGCTTTTTGATGAGCCCGCATGGGGAATGACCGACTTCACGCAACGCGTGAACTACCGGCGCGCGTTGGAGGGTGAACTGGGGCGGACCATCTCGGCCATGAGGGGCGTGGAGAGCGCTCAGGTTCACCTGGCAATTCAGAAACCTTCGGTTTTGAGGCGGGAAGGCCCCGATGCCGAAGCCTCGGTGGTGCTGGCGCTTCGCTCCGGGTCCC
>CBDUAX010000036.1:0-15503 GCA_965365235.1 uncultured bacterium | reverse complement strand
GGAGAGCCTACTCGCCAGAAGCCCTGGCCACGACCCTTTCCAACGGCCAGCCCGCCTTTGTGGACTTCACCGCTGCCTGGTGCTTGACCTGCCAGGTGAACGAGCGTTTGGTGCTCTCATCCGAGACAGTATTGGAAGCCTTCAGGGGAAAGAACGTGTCCCTCTTCAAGGCCGACTGGACCCGGCAGGATCCGGTCATTACTTCGGCCCTGGAAGCACTGGGCCGCAGCGGGGTTCCGGTCTACGCCCTCTATTCGGCCGGAGCCGGCTCGGAACCCCATCTCCTCCCGGCGATTCTCACCGAACAGATCGTCCTGGACGCCGTCTCAGGAATCCCCTTTTGACCCCGGGGCAGACTCCTTAATTTGCCGGAAGACTCCCGCTGGCTTTTGGATAGGCTAGGACCAAAGGAGGGCCCATCATGAGATCCTTCGCTTTCCTTTCCCTGATGGCTTGCATCTTTCTCCCCAGCGACACCCTTGTGGGCCAGATGCAGGAACCCGAAATCGGTGCCCCGGCTCCGACCTTCACTCTCCCCGACACCCATGGCAACGAACACGATCTGGGCAAGTACCGAGGCCAATGGGTAGTTCTGGAATGGCTCAATTACGGATGTCCCTTCGTGCAGAAGCACTATAAGAGCGGCAACATGCCAAAACTCCAGGCCGAGTTCTCCGAGGCAGGAGTGGTATGGCTGAGCGTGGTTTCATCGGCTCCGGGAAAACAGGGGTACTATGAGCCGAATGAAATGAACGCCCAGAACGAAAGAAATGGAAACAAGGCTGCGGCTGTTCTTCTGGATCCGGAGGGAACGGTGGGCAGGGCGTACGGGGCCAAGACGACCCCCCACATGTACGTCATCGATCCTGACGGGCTTCTCCTCTACAACGGAGCCATCGACGACAGGCCAACTTCCCAGGTGGCCGACATCGAGGAAGCCACAAACTACCTGGTGGCGGCCTTGCACGAGGCCATGTCCGGGAATCCTGTCAGCCTGCCTGCGACACAACCCTACGGGTGTTCAGTGAAATACAAGGACTGACGACCCTCTTTCCGGGCACCCGCCAGAGAAAAAGGCGTCCTGACCGGGGCGGAGCATCTCCACCCCGGTCACTTCTTGTGAAGATCCAGTGTGGTTCGAACCAGGTGCAGGAGCTGTCGTGGCTTCCAGGGTTTCTTCAAGACCGGCACCGACGCGTCCAACTCCGCCAGTCCTGAAGCGTTCTTCCCGGCATAGCCACTGGCCATGATGATGGGAACTTTGGAGCCCCGGTCTTGGAGGGCCCGATACATCTCTACTCCGCCCATGCGAGGCATGACCAGGTCGGAGATGATCAAGTCGACTCCTCCTGGGTGGGCATCGAAAAGCTCCAACCCTTTCTGCCCATCCTCGGCCATGAGGACATTGTACCCCACCCTCTCCAGCACCAGTTTCAGCGTCCGCCTCAAAGCCCCCTGATCCTCCACGATCAGGAGCGTCTCATTCCCTCCAATTGAGGGCAGCCGTTCTTCAGGTGAAGAGGCCTCCTCCGGTCCCTGCTGAAACTTGGGCAGGTGGAGATGAACGGCAGTGCCCTCCCCGACCTCAGATTCCACAAGGAGGAACCCACCGTGCTGTTGGGCCAGGCCAAAGGCCATGGCCAGTCCCAGACCCGTGCCCTCACCCACGGGCTTGGTGGTGAAAAACGGCTCGAATACACGTCCGAGGATCTCCTGGTCCATCCCTACGCCGGTATCCCGGACCGAAAGCCGAAGGAAATCACCCTCATGCCCTTCGGGAACGCCCTGGAGATCGGCCTGATCCAGGTGAACCTCCACCAGATCCAACGAAATCCGCCCCCCATCCGGCATGGCGTCCCGGGCGTTGGTCGCCAGGTTGAGAAGAATCTGCTCAACGGCGCCAGGATCGGCCCGTACCAGGCCCAGCCCCTCCTGGACCCGGATCTCCAGGCCGATGTTCTCGGGGATCACGCGCCTGAGCATGGACGAGACCCCCTCAACCACCGGGCCGAGGTCGGTGGGTACCAAAGCCAGGTCGGCCCGCCTCCCGAACCCGAGGAGTTTCTTGGTCATATTCGCCGCATGCTGAGCCGCCTCTTCGACCTCTTCGACCTCAACCAGACTGATGGTCTCCCCCTTCTCGAGGGCGTCCTTCATGAGTTCGGTATTCAGGAGGATAACCGACAACAGATTCTGGAAGTCGTGGGCGATTCCACCCGTGAGCTGCCCAATCTCCTCCATCTTCTGAGCCTGGCGAAGCTGTTCCTCCAACCTGAACCTCTCCTCTCCTGAGCGGGCCCGTTCAAGCTCCGAAGCAGCCCGGGCCGCGAAGATCTCGAGCATGGAGACCGCCAGGGTCGGATCCAGGAGTGGCTCCCGGAAGAGGACCAGCACGATCCCCAGGGGCCGTCCTTCGGAATCCGTAAGGGCTTTTCCAACGTAGGCTTCGGCACCCAGCTGCTTCAGCTCCGCGTCATGGGGAAACTTCTGCTGTACTCCTCGGGGCTCGACGCACAAGCCATCAACGATGGCGTTCTGACAGGGGGTTCCCTCCAGAGGATAACTGAAATTCCCCTTTACCTCCCCGTCCACCTCTACAGCCAGCGTTTGGACGGTCAGTTCCGGACCGCCAACCAACTCACCGATGATTCCCACGTCGGCGCCAACGGAATTACAGAGGTGGTGGGAGAGATCCCGAAAGAAGGTGGACCCCGTGGATCCGGAAACCCCCCGGGCGATGGCGAGAATGGTTTCCTCCTGCCGCTTCCGCGCCGAAATGTCACTTTGGATGGCCAGGAAGCCCACAATCTCACCGTCATCGTTCTTTATGGGGTTGGCCGACCCCGCAATGTCGACCAGCTCGCCATCCCGTTTCCGGTTCTTGAACTCGGCTTCCAGGACGTCGCCCCTCAGGAGGACCTCCCACATAGAAGCGTAATAGTCCTCCCCGTAGAGGCCCGACTTCAGGATCCTGGGTGTTTCTTTCCCCACTACTTCCTCGAATGTCCAGCCGTAAAGCTTTGTGAAGGCCGGGTTCAGGTAGGTGAAAACGCCACTGGTATCCGTAAGGAACACCACTTCGCCGGAAGACTCCACCGCTTTTGTCAAGACGGAAAGACGCTCAGAGGAAAGGCGCCGTTCTGTGACGTCTCGCGTGACGGTAAGGACCAGCTTCTCTCCGTGAACCGTCACAGGCTTCGCTTGGACCTCCAGGTAGCTCCGCGTGCCATCTTTCCGTACTACCGGGATCTCGCCCGGTGGAGTGGGGATGCCGGCTTTGAGAAGAGCGATTCCCTTCCGAGCCGCCTCCAACAGCTCGTCGGGAATGAGGCCCAGCTCCAGGTAGTTGCTACCGAGGAGCTCCTCTCGGGGATAGCCGAACTGGGAGATGGCGGCCTGATTGACCTCGAGGATTCGCCCCTCGAGGTCCTGCACGAAATACCCATCGGGAGCCGCATCGAAGAGGAGCCGCAAGCGCTCTTCGCTCTCGCGGATGCGGGCCACGGCCCGGTCCCGGTCCGAAAGGTCACGAACCGCGGTGACCCGGACCGACCTTCCGTTCAGGGTGGCGGAGCGGCCCTGGACTTCAACGGGGAAGGTCGATCCATCTGCCCGGAGGGCCCGATGCTCGTACCGCTCGGATTCCCCTGTCCGCATCATGGATCCGACCCGGTCTCGATCTTCTGGAGCCACGAGGTTCATGACGGGTTGGCCCACCAACTCCTCCGGGCTTGAACCCACCATCTCCGCCAACCGATCGTTCACGTCCACGATCACCCCCGCCTCGGAAATCCCAAGCCCCTCGAAAGCGGCTTCGAAGAAGGTCCGATAGCGTTTCTCACCCTCTCCTGGGGAGCCGTGTTTCTCTACCATTCGCGATACTCCGCCCTATGGGTGGATTAACGCCAATCTGAATGTTAGGGGGGATAGGGAAGTGTACCGGGGAGCAGGGCGTTCGGCAATTGGCGTTGCCGGGGGATCCGCCGTCCGTCCAACGCAAAACCCCACCCAACACTTCTCACCTTGCCCCAAACCCACATTTCCCGTAGAACTGACGGTTCGAGCGTGAGGTATCGCAAATCCATAGAACCCCGGTTCTGTTCCCCGCCCGCCCTTTGGGATGAGGCAGATCGGAAGAGAAAATGCAAAAATCCCTGACTCTGCAGGGAGTCACCCTTCCACGGATTCTGAGCTTCATATCCGGGTTGGGAATGATCGTGGCTTCTGTGATGACCGTGGAGCATTACTTCGCCGCGAACTTCCCCGAGACGATCTTCGAAGGCTCCTTCTGTGACATCAACGCCTTTTTCAACTGCGACAGTTCCGCCTTCTCTGTGATCTCTCAGATCCGGGGAGTCCCCCTGGGGTTCTTCGGCCTGATCGTGGGTGGGCTGGTTTCCCTCGGCGCGGTCTTCCCGTCGGAGGGCTTCGAGCGGAGCAACAAGAGCATTTCGTTGTTGAATCTTCTGGGTGTGGTCAGCCTCCTTGGTTTCTCCGTCTTCGTCCTGGGCAGCCTCTGCCTCCTATGCAGCGGCTTCTATCTATTCTCCATCATCAACTTTTTCCTGTTCTGGCGTTATGGCATCGACGCAGACGCACCCACTCTGTTGGGGAAATGGCTCAGACCGTCTTTCCTGCATCTCTCGGCGTTCGCTCTGGTTACGGCCGCCGGCGCCTACGGTTTCATGCTCTTCCATGATGCAAAAGAAGATGCTCAGACGGGGGGCGTGGCCACCCGGATCGTGGATCAGTATTTCAGCCTCCCCGAGGTCCCACTGCCAAGCACCATCTCTCCACTCTGGTCCCTCCAATCCACCGAGGAGTTCGAGGGTGCTCCGATCCAGATCGTAGAGTATGCCGATCTCCTCTGTCCCGATTGTCGGTTTCTGGCAGAGCAGGTCCATCGCCTGGACGAAGAGTTCCCGGGTCAGATCAATGTCGTCTTCCAGGCTTTCCCCCTAGAGGGGGTCTGTAACGACGTGGTGGAAAAGGACCTTCATCCGGGAGCCTGCGAGATCACCTATATGGCCGCTCATGACCCGAGCCAATTCAAGGCCATTCACGATGAGATCTGGGAATCCTGGCCAGAGCCCCGAGACCCTGAGTGGCGACAGGAGATGGCTCAGCGGTACGGCGTAACGGAGGGACCGACAGACCCGGAAACCCAGGCACTGGTGCATGCGCTGATCCAGACCGGTAAGGAATACGAGAGGACGTCCGAGGAGTTTTCCTACGGAATCCGTTCCACCCCCACCATGATCTTGAACGGCCGAATGATCATCGGCACGCTCCCCTACGAGCAACTGAAGGCCATCGTGGAAGCCATCCTTCGGAACGCGGAAGGTGGGGACCGATTCCTGGAGTCGTGGGAGAGAGGCTGACCCCAGAGCCTCGGGCCAAGCAGGCCCAGAACCTCTCGACAGAACAAAACAGAGAACGCCCGGTCTCCACCAGGAGGCCGGGCATTCCAGATTGAGGAGGGCGTCCCTCAAGACCCGGTCCCTACCGGCCGAGCCCCGAGCTCCAACGGGCTTCTGGTGGCCCGGGACCCTAGTCCAGGAGCGTCCGCACGTGCTTTAGGAGGTCTGAGATGTCCCAGGGTTTTGGGAGAATCGGGACACCCGGGTCCAGAAGCTTCCGTTCGATGGCCTCTTCACCCGTGTACCCACTGACCATGAGGAAAGGCACCGTCTCACCCTCGTCCCGAAGTGCCCGATAGAGCTCGGCTCCACCCAGGCGAGGCATGACCATGTCCGAGATCACCAGGTCGATCTTGCCCTTGTTCGCGCGGAAGACCTCCAGACCCTCCTCTCCATCGGCAGCCAGGAGGATGGCGTATCCAAATCGCTCCAGCACTCTCTTTTCCGAGCGGCGAAGGGCCTCTTCGTCTTCCACCAGGAGGATCGTTTCCGTCCCTTCCTTTGGCGGGGATTCCCGCTTCTGAACCGGTTTCAGCTTCCGATGGTCCAGCGCGAGAGGGAAGTAGAGCTCCACCCGGGTCCCCTTTCCAAGCGCGCTCTCCACATGGACAAAACCACCATGCTGCTTGGTGAGGCCATAGACCATGGCCATCCCCAACCCGGTTCCTTCCCCTACAGGCTTCGTCGTAAAGAATGGTTCGAAGACCCGCTCCAGGGTGGGCTCATCCATTCCCTGGCCAGTGTCGCCAACACAGACGGAGATGTACCGACCGGGAATGAGCCAGGGTCGTTCTTGAAGATCCTCTTCATGGAAGCTCTTCTCACCCACGGTCAGGGTGAGGGTGCCGCCGTCGGGCATGGCATCCCGGGAGTTGGTGGCCAGGTTGAGAATCATCTGCTCAATGGAGCCGGAGTCGGCCTCCACGATGGGAAGGCCTTCCTCCGTTTCAACTGAAAGATCAATGTTCTCCGGCAGAAGGCGCTTGAGTAGATGCGAGAGACCCTGCACTACGGTGGAGAGTTCGGTGGGCACCAGGGTGAGGGAAGCCCTCCTGCTGAACCCGAGAAGCTTCCTGGTCATGGCTGCGGCCTTCCGGGCCGCGCTCTCCAGCTCGCTCAGATCCTCCATGGGAACCGGGGTTTCGGACTCGATAGCGGTTCTTACCATCTCCGAGTTCAGGAGGATGACCGAAAGAAGATTGTTGAAATCATGGGCGATCCCTCCAGTCAACTGCCCGACGGCTTCCATCTTCTGCGCCTGCCGGAGCTGATCTTCCAAGCGCACCTGTTCGGAGATGTCCTCGATGATATCCTCGAAAAACGCCCCCTCGTCGCCTTCGTTTTTCACGAGTCTGGATTGGAGGCGAACCGTGATCTCTTCCCCATCCTTCCGCTTCCACTTCACGGCCTCCCCCTCGATCCGTCCCGATTCTCGCGCCATCCCCACCAGACGTGTCCGTTCCTCCTCCTTGGCCCACACATCCCGGACCATGTTCAGCCCGGTCAGCTCCTCCACCGAGGAAACCCCCAACATCTCGACTACTGCCGGATTCCCCATCAGGACCTGACCGTTGGGTCGGGTCCGAAGGATTCCATAGGGAGAATTCTCGAAAATCGCCCTGAACTCGGCCTCCGACCGCTTGACAGCTCTCTCCACTTCAAGCCGCTCACGTATGTTCCGGGTAAAGGCGACGCCGTACTCCTCGCCTTCGAACTCGAGATGGCTGATGGCGATCTCCACCGGAGTTGTGCTACCGTCTGCCCCGATCTGTTCTGAAGTGAAGGTTTCCGATCCCCCGGCGCGAATCTGACCCAGGAGGTCGGTCCATGCGGTCGAGTCAGGGGTCAACCCGATATCCCAACCGAAAAGATCCTTCAATTGGTCCCGTGAATACCCCAACCCCTGGCAGGCTGCATCGTTGGCATGAAGTATCCGTCCGTCCGGTCCGATCCAGAACACGGAGTCCACCGCCCGATCCACGGTGAACTGCGTAAGCCTTCGCTCCCGCTCAGCCCTCTTCCTGGCACTGATATCCCGGGCGATGCCCAGGATCAGATACTCCCCCTGGATCTGGAGGGGGTAGGTGCGGATTTCGACGTTTACCCGGGTCCTATCCAACCGAGTGATGACCAACTCCGCAGGACCGATGGGTCTGCCCAGGGCATTCAAAGAGAGGGTTCGAGCCGCCAGGGGTACCTGCTCCGGGTCCAGAAGCCCCAGGGTGAGGAAGGACCTACCGATCAGCTGGTGCCGTGAGTACCCGGTGAGTTCTTCGGCCGCCTTGTTGGCGTCCACGAACTTCCCCCCCAGGTCGGAGAGGTAGTAGGCATCCGGGGCATATTCGAAGAGAATCTTCAGCCTTTCCTGGCTTTCTCTCAGGACCCTCTCCGACTCTCGCCTCTCCGAAATCTCCCTGGCAGAAGCAACAGCATACTCGACGCCGTTCAGCTCAAAATGGCTCGCCACGATCTCGACCGGGAATATCCGCCCGTCCTTCGCCCGGTAGACGGAGGTGAATTCCAGCGATTCCGTTTGGCGGAGGGAGTCCCAGAAGCCCGGCCACCTCCTTGGAGGGAAGTCCAGGTCCAGGTCCGAGATGGTTGAGGACAAGAGCTCGTCTCGGGAATAGCCCAGCATGGAGCAGGCGGCGCGATTCGCGTATCCACAGACCCCGTCCGGCGTGACCCAGAGGATTGGAATGGCCGCGTGCTCCACGGCCAGCCGGGTCACATCAGGATCGACGCCAGGAAGGGTCTCTAGACCTGCCGGGTCGGAATGAGGGATCCTCACCCCACCCCCCCGGGCCTGAGAAACACCGTTTCCTTTTGAATCTGGGTCCATGTCTCGTCCTGGACGTAACACACATGCCCCCCCTCGGATGACACATCCGGGGTCCGGGGTCGCACGTTTCCGTGCCCTAGTCTCGACCGCTGCCTCCTAAAGGATTAGGAAGGTGTCGATGAAGTCGGATGCAGTCGTGTTTGGAGGGCCTGCGAAGGCCGGACAAGAAAGAGGGCCGAGGTGTGCTCACATCGGCAGACCCATGGGCTCTCCGGTGTGCGTCTAGGACGCTGAGGCGTCCTCATGAGGGGACACCACCATACGAGGAGATTGGAAAAACCCCTGGAGCACGGGGCGTTCCGTCGTGGCACGAAATCTGATTAGACAGGTTGAACATTCGATACAACCCGGTGGAAACATCCTTCGAGGGGTAGTGCGAGATGACTGAGGAAGAGAGATTGAAGGGAAGACCCCACACCCCCGAGGGAGGTGTCCTCAAATGCAAAGGACTTTTCTGCTTTTGCTTATCGTTTTCCTCTCCCCGCTTCTCCCCCGTACCGCGGCCGGGCAAACGCCGCCACCAACGGATGTCCTCCAGACATCAGCCGGGGAACTCCGCATCACATTCATTGGCCACGGCACCCTCATGTTCGAGCATGGGGGGCAGGTAATCCATGTCGATCCCGTAGGCCGGGAGGGAGACTACGACGCTCTTCCCGACGCCGACCTGATCCTGGTGACCCACGAGCATGGAGATCACCTGGACGCAGAGGCCATCAGCAAGATCCGGAAACCCGAGACCACCATCGTGGTTTCGAAGTCATGTGAAGGGCGTCTGGACGGGACCACGGTCATGGAGAACGAGGCCGAAACCCAGCTTCTAGGGTATCGAATCCAGACCGTCCCGGCCTATAACGTGGTCCACATGAGAGCCGAGAATCAGCCGTTCCACCCGAAGGGGAGCGGCAACGGGTACGTTATTACCTTCGCCGATACCCGGGTTTATGTGGCCGGCGATACCGAGAACACGCCAGAGATGAAGGCCCTCACCGACATCGATGTGGCCTTCCTTCCCATGAACCTCCCCTATACGATGACCCCTGAGATGGTGGCCGATGCCGCCAGAGCCTTCCGGCCTCCGATCCTTTATCCATACCACTTCGGTGACACGGACACGTCAGAGCTGGTCAGGCTGTTGGCCGATGAACCCGGGATCGAGGTCCGGGTCCGAGCCGAGATGCGGTAGAAGACCGCTCCGGTGCCCACCCTCGGCATCTGCCTTTGGGTCCCCATCGTGAGGAGGACTCCACCGTGAAGGAATTTGGAGAGATGGAGACGGAGTCGACGCTGATCCGCGGCGGGCAGGTGGTCATCGACCAATCGGTCAGCCGGCAAGACCTCCTCATTCAGGGGCAGGAGATCGCCGCCGTCGGAGATCTCCAGGACGCCCCCGCCGACTTCCTGGTGGATGCCGACGGCCTCCTGGTACTCCCTGGAGGCGTGGATACCCACGTTCACTTCAACGACGTGTTCATGGGCACCGTCAGCGTCCACGACTACTTCACAGGGACCCGGGCCGCGGCTTACGGTGGAACCACCAGCGTCATCGACTTCTCCAACCAGGTCCCCGGCGGATCACTCACCCAGACACTGGAAGAGAAACACGCTGAAGCGAAGGGAAAGGCTCTCATCGACTTCGGTGTCCACCCGGTCATCACCCGGCCAGACGATGAGACCCTGGAGGAGATTCAAGTAGTGGTGAACGCAGGCGCGCCCACCATCAAGTGTTACATGACGTACCGTGAGGACGGCCTGCTCATCGAAGACCCCGATCTGGTGCGGATCGCTCGGCGGTTGAAAGCGGCCGGAGGCATGCTGATGCTGCACGCCGAGGACAACTCAGCCATCGAAGCCAACGTCCCGAAACTGGTGGAGGAAGGGAAGACGGCGCCCATCTTCCACGCCCACAGCAAGCCCCCCGAGGTTGAAACCGAGGCGATCCGTCGCATCATTGAGATGGCACGAGAAACCGAGGCACGCTTCTTCATTGTCCATCTGGCCAGCCCGGGAGGGTTGGATCTCCTCACCGAGGCCATGATCCAGGGCGTGAACATTCGGCCGGAGACCTGCACCCACTATTTGGTGTTCACGGACTCCTTCCTGGAACGGGACGACGGCATCAAGTGGATCTGTTCCCCTCCGTTGAGGGATCGGGCTGCCCAGGAGATCCTCTGGAAGGGGGTTGCCGATGGGCGAATCCGGATGGTGACCTCCGACGATGCGGCCTACTCATGGGAGGCCAAGCTCTACGGGAAGGACCGTTTCGACCGCTGCCCGAACGGCATTCCCGGGATCGAGCCCCGCTTCCAGGTCCTCTATTCGGAAGGGGTCGCCAAGGGCCGAATCTCCCTCCCTCGCTTCGTGGAGATCATCGCTTCGGAACCGGCCCGGCTCTTCGGGCTGGCGCCGAAGAAAGGGACTCTGGCGGTGGGGTCCGATGCGGACATCGTGCTCCTGGACCCCCACGCCCGATGGGTCATGGGCCAGGATACCCTCCACATGTCCACGGACTGGTCGGCATACGAGGGAGTCGAGATAACCGGGAAGATCCGGAAGGTCTTTTCCCGAGGGGAATTGATCATCGATGGAGAGGACTGTCTTGGGTTGCCCGGGCGGGGCCGATATCTGCATCGGAGGCTCGATGGCTGACCCGGAAAGAGACCGGCCCGCTGCCGCCCCAGGGGACGTTCCATCCGTTGGGTCAGCCAACCCTGAACCAACTCGCCTCTTCTCAGGAGCCTCTCCCGCCGAGGTGGAAGCAGACCTCTCCCTGTTGGTGGATTTCCAGGAGGAAGGGCTCTCCCTGCCGGAGCTCGGGACGCTGGTGGAAACACAACTCCTCCCCCACCTCATGCGCTACGACCTCCCCTCCTTTCAGGGCCTCTTCAACGCCTCGTTGGAGGAGGGCGCCGCCTATGGTGCTCGGGTGGCCCTGGACTGGAATCAAGGTGTCACCAACTGGCAGGTTTCCCCCGGCGGGTCTACGCTGGAAGAGCTTTGCTGTCGATCCCTATGCCGGCTCTTTGGGTTGGCCCCAGAGGCCGAAGCTACGGTCCTGTATTGCGGTACCTACGCGAACCAACAGGCCCTCTACATGGCCCTGCACCACCGAGCACGAGAAGAGGGCTTCGATTTCAGCAGCAGAGGGCTGGGGGGGTTCAAAGACGCCTCGAGGTTATCCATCGCCGTCTCCGCCGACGCCCACTTCTCCTTATCCCATGCCGCACGGTTCCTTGGACTGGGTGAGAAGGCGTTGGTGTCGATCCCTGTAGACGAGAACCGCCGGATGGATGTGGGAGAGCTTCAGAGGGTCTTCGCAGAGGGTTCGGGGACCCGGGAGATCTTCTGCGTCGTGGCCACCGCAGGGACCACTTCAACCGGCTCTGTAGACCCCGTTGAGGAGATCGCGGCGGTCTGTAGGGCGGAGGGGGCTTGGTTGCACGTGGACGGCGCCTATGGCCTGGCATACGGCCTGGTGCCGGAAAGGGCGGACCTATTCAGGGGATTGGAGCACGCCGATACCATTTCCTGGGATCCTCACAAGCAGATGGCCGTCCCCATCCCGAACTCCATCCTCTTCGCCCGGGAACGGGAGTTGTTCCGGCCCATGGCGCTATTCAGCCACTACTGGAACCGGGCAGACGCCCCGGGTCCAGATCCGGGCCTGAAATCCATCCCCAGCACTCGGCCCTTCTCCGCTCTCCCTCTGGTGACTTCCATCCGCCATCAGGGGATCAGTGGATTGGTACGACGGCTCCGAAGGCCCATCCAGGCTGCCCGCGGATTGTACGAGCGACTCCTCTCCGAGCCGGATATGGAGCCTCTCCATGAGCCCGATACCGGGATCCTCTGTTTCCGGGTGGTCCCCCCGGGGGTCCCCGACGAGGACCTCGACCGACTCCAGGAACACATCTATCAAACGATCCTGGCGCAGGGAGAACGGATCATCTCCGTAACCCAGATCGGAGGCAGAGCCGCACTACGTGCCGTGGCCATCATCCCCGAAGTTACGGTGGAGGCGTTTCTGGAGACGGTAGAGGAAGCCCGGCAAATCGCGAGGAGCTTCAGATGACCTTCGCGCCCCGGGAGCTTCACCGCCCCTCCTTTTCCCTTGGGATGATCAACTGTTTTGCGGAGATGGTGGCAGTGGGGGTGAAGCGGTTGGCCATCAGTCCACCCCTCACACCTGAGGAGTACCAGGAGATCCGGGAGGCCTCGGATGCCATCGTGAAGGGATCGGGAATCTTGTCGTCTCTGGAACCCGCCCTTCTCATCACCGATCTCCAGTCGGAAGAATTCACCCGGGGGAAGGTCTCCATCCTTTACTTCAAAGAAGAAGAGACCCTGGATGCCTACTTCTCGCTCAAGGAGAGGCAGGCGACGCTGCAAGCCCATGGTGAGTACACGTCCGAGGCAAGGCGGGAGATCTCCCGGGACTTTATGCGCCTGTTGAGCTATCCCGAATCAGTGATCGAAGAGAAGATACGTGGGGGTGGGAGCACAGACCCATTTGTGCTCGAATAGCCAACTCCCGCCGGCCTTCCCTAACGCCGTACACCCCTTGAAGAGCCTATGAAGATCCTCATCATCAATCCAAATAGTGACGACGGGATGACCTCCGCCATCCAGGGAAGTGCAGAGGCTTTCGCCTCAGGGTCCTTCGAGGTGGAAACGGTGTCCACTCCTGGGGCACCTCTCTTCATCGAGTCCCACGCAGACGAGCTTCGGTGCGGTCCCGGGATGATGGAGATCCTGGAGAGTCGGGAACCATCTTTCGACGCTTTCGTCATCGCTTGCCACAGCGATGTCCATGTGGAGGCTCTACGGGAAGCCACGCGAAAACCCGTCATCGGGATCGGAGAGGCTTCCATGAAGCTGGCCTCCTTTCTGGGTAGGACCTTCTCCGTCGTGACCACTCATCAGCACTCGGTACCTGGGAAGTTGGAGCAGGCCAGGAAGAGCCATGTTCAGGACCTCCTTTCCTCCGTCCGGGCTCCTGATTCCGGAGAGGAGGGGCTGGGCGCCCCGGAGCTGTTCCTGGAACTCTCCAGGAGGGCGAAGGAAGAGGATTCTGCAGAGGTGATCGTCCTGGGATGTGCCGGCCTGGCGGGTTTGGACAAACGGATCGGAGAGACGCTGGACATTCCGGTCCTGGATGGAGTGGTCTGCGCACTGATCCTGGCTACCGGGTTTGTGAAGTACGGAGTGGGGACCAGCAAGGTGATGTACTACAACCCCGATTACTGAGAAGGGCCCTTACCGAATTCTTACCACACTCGAACCCGCTTCCCGCCTGGTTGCGTTGCTGGCCTTTTGGGGTGTCCGTAGCTTTTCATATTGATTCTGTTTTCCTGATGCACCACCCATATTCCGGTCTGGTGTTTTCGTGCCTCGCCCTCGGAAAACCCGATTCCAAGCCGTTAGCGGGACGAACCTCCTGGTCGTCTTCCTTTTTGTCACGTTGGGCCTCTCGCTCTGGCTGGGCTATCAGGCCCTGGATGCCGCCGCCTCACAACGCCGCACCGCAGAAGGAGTTCTGACGGACTACGCCGGAATTGCTGCCCTGGAATACTCCCGCCGCATCGAGGAGGGTCTGGGTCGGTTCAATCGGCTACTTTTTGACGACGTTCCACGGAACGCGGAACGCCGGGCCCTAAAACCAGGGGAGATGGAGAACGACCTCCACTATGCCCTCCGGAGCCAGGACTGTAGATGCGAATCTCTCCGGGAGCAGGCCCGATTCTTCCGTTTGGACCTGCGGGACCGTACCCTCGTCCTCGACTCCGACAGAGTCCCGGTCGGCATCCGGGACTGGTTGGTGTCAGAAATCTCTCGGCACCGGGGAGCCAACCCGGAGCTCCGGACCGCTTTCGTTCCGCTGCGGCCCGGAACGGGTTCTGACACTTCAGCAGTGATCATCTACAGGATCTCTCGGTCGTCTGACGGCGGAGATACCTACGCCTATGGGATGCTGGCCGGAGGCCCTGCATTCTCGGAGTTGTTTTCGACCTGGTATCGCAGGCGCCCGCTCCTTCCGGCATCCATTGCTTCTTCCCAACCCAACGACTCCCTCCTCCAGGTGTCGGTCCACGGTCCAGAAGAGCTGACTGTCTTCCAGTCCCCCAGCCCTTTCCCCGACGTTGCGTCGGTCCGAGAGACTCTGGACCCGGAGTTTGGTTCCATGGTGGTCCAGGCAGGCATCCGGCAGGATGCCTCCTCCCACCTCATCATCGGCGGCCTGCCCCGCTCGAGGATCCCCCTTCTTCTAGGGCTCATGATCCTGACCCTTGGCGTGGGAGGAGCGGCGCTCCTCCAGCTTCGCCGAGAACGACAGTTGGCCCGACTCAGAGATGACTTCATATCAGGGGTTTCCCACGAGTTCCGCACTCCACTGACCCAGATCAGAGTGTTCGCCGAGCTTCTGGACGACGAGAAGCTCAGGACCGACGAGGAACGGAAGCGATCTACGAGAGTGATCAACCGGGAAGCCAGGCGACTCACCCACCTGGTGGAGAATATTCTCCAATTCGCGACGTTGAGCCGGATTCCTTCGGCAAAGGGGGAGTTGGAGGAGATCGATCTGGAGACGGCAGTAGGAGAACTCGCTGAGGCCTTCGGTCCCCAGGCCGCTTCAGTGCAAACTCAGATTCTCGTCTCAGTCACGCCCGGGGTTCAGGTCTCCGCCGCGAGAGGGGGTCTTTATCGAATCCTGGCCAACCTCCTGGACAACGCCCTCAAATATGGACCTCCAGGGCAATCCATCGACGTCCAGACGTCAGAGACCGAGGACACCGTGCAGATCTCGGTGGAAGATGGAGGCCCGGGGATTCCCGTCCATGAGCGAGACCGAATCTGGAATCCCTATCGCCGACTCGAGCGAGACATGGCAGGAGAGGCCCAGGGGAGCGGAATCGGGTTGGCCGTGGTCTCCGAGCTATGTTCAGCCTATGGAGGTCGAGCCTGGGTGGAGGATGGAGCGAGGGGTGGGGCGCGTTTTGTCGTGGAGCTTCCTGCCTCGGAAGCCGTCGACGAGGAGCTCGAGCCAGACCCCCGCGACCAAGGATAGCCGAGATGGCCCACCTCCTTTTGATCGAAGACAATGCCGACCTCGCCTTCGGCCTCAAGACCGTTCTGGAGTTCGAGGGTCATGAGGTCGAGGTGGCCGGTGACGGAGACAAAGGGCTGGAGCGGGCACAGTCCTCGGGCACGGATCTGGTGATTCTCGACCTCATGCTCCCGGG
>CBDUAX010000035.1:0-15593 GCA_965365235.1 uncultured bacterium | reverse complement strand
TGGGCCTCATACCCACCTGTCCTTCCGGGGGGGGCTTTGACCAGATCCGTCTCCATCGTCCACACCGGGACCACCACCTCCAAGCGGGGGAGGGCCGAGGAGAAGGGCCGGAACTCTTTGAACCTGATCCGCATATCGAAAGAAGAGGTGTGGGTTGTGCCCCATCTGCTCGATACTGAGGCCGGGGTGTTCGAGCCCAAGGAAAGCCATCGGATTGCCAGAGGCAAAAGAGGAGAATCATGAGCCCGTACTATCGACGGACTCCGCCCGGGACCAAGGAGAACCTGAGTGCGGCGCTGGTCTCGGCCGGACTGGCCCTGGGGGTCGCGTCCATTTCTTTCTATCTGGTCCGTACCTTCCTGGCCAGGGAAGCGTTGCCAGAGCTGCCCCCAAAAGGAGAGTGGAAAACCACCGCCGGGAACCGACCGGCCGAGGCCGAAGAGGGCGGTTCGTAGGATGGCGAGGGCTCCTGCCCCTCTGATTTTCCTGGCGCTCGTACTTGGTTCGGGGGCGGGTGTGGATTCCCTTCTCGCCCAAAGCCAGCGGCAGGAGGTGGTCGACGTCCGTTTTCAGGGAAACCGCCAGTTTCCCGATGAGGTCCTGGCCAACGCCATCATTACTCGTGAGACCGAATGCCGGTCTGTCATCCTTTTGCCCTTCTGTTGGTCCAATGCGGAGTTCTCCCAGGAGCCCTACTTCCTCTTTCCCCGGGAGTTCGAAAGGGACCTGATTCGCCTGAGACTCTTCTACTACCAGAGGGGTTACCGGGAAGCCGCCATCGATACGGTGGTGGCCCGCCCCTTACCGAACGAGGTGGAGATCACGTTCACCATTCAGGAGGGGAATCCGGTTCGGGTCCAGAGCGTGGGCTTCAGAGGGTTGGAGGAGCTTTCCGACTCCACCCTCACAGAGGACATCCCGACCCGCATTGGCGATCCACTGAACGCTCTGTCGCTAGAGGCATCCAGGGACTCCCTGACAGCCCGGATGAAGAACCTGGGATACGCCCACGCCGAGGTCTTCCTCGGCTATACGCTTCCCAGCGAGACACCGCTGGCAGCCGGTGTAACATTCGACCTCTATCCTGGTCCGGCCACCACGGTCGGACCCGTCACCATCGTGGGGAACTCCAGGGTCTCCGAGAGGGTGGTCAGGCGGATGTTACCCTTTCGGGAGGGCCGCCCCTACGAAGCCGATGCGTTGCTCACCGGCCAACGGAACCTCTACAACCTGGAGATCTTCAACCGGGCCACCATCGTCTCGGACCTCACACATGTTCCGGACACCATCGTACCCCTGAGGGTGGAGGTATCGGAGGGGGATGCTCACCGGGTCAGGGCGGGGGCTGGGTTCAGCGAGGCGGACTGCGTGAGTACCGAGGCCCGATGGGTGAGCCGGAATTTCTTCGGTGGGGCCCGGCGACTCCAGGTCACAGGAAGGGTTTCCAATCTTCTCACTCCCTTCCTCGAATCGAACATCTGCAATGAGGCCGGAGAGGGCGAGTATGGTGAGTTGAATTGGCTCCTCTCAGCCGATTTCACCCAACCCTGGCTCTTTTCTCCTCGCAATGCCCTGAGTGCGAGTATCTTCGCCGAGCGCCAATCCCTTCCCAGGGTCTTCATCCGGCAGGGTCTTGGGTTGAACCTGGCGGTCAGCCACAACCTGAAAGTGGCCACCCCCATCACCCTCTCAATCCGCCCTCAATTTTCAGGCTTGGAGGCGGCAGATGTATTCTTCTGTTCCAACTACCTCATCTGCGACCCGGGGGACATCGAAGTGCTCCAGGAGGCCAGTTGGTTGGCTCCCATCGGGATCCGCTTGTCCCAGGATCGCCGGAACCAGGTCTTGAGCCCCACTCGAGGACATGCCGCCCTTCTGGATCTGGAGTACGCCTCGGACTGGACCGGGTCCGAGTTCCCCTACGCTCGGCTTCTGGCCGAGGGAAGCTGGTACACCCAGGGCGAGTCACGTTGGGTCCTGGCCCTCCGTCTCAGGGGAGGGTGGGTGAGCAGTGGGGGGTTCAAAGCGGCTCTTTCACCCGGGACCAGCAACGATATCATCCACCCCGACAAGCGCCTCTACGCTGGGGGATCGAACAGCGTCCGTGGATTCCCCCAGAACCAGCTGGGACCCCAGGTCCTCCTTACCGAGGATGTGAATGACCTGCTGATCCCTCAAAGGGGGGGGGACACATACTGCACCCCTGAGGAGGTGGTCGACCTCACCTGCGACCCCGGGTTCCTCCCCGGGGATCGGTTCTCCCCCCGCCCCACAGGGGGAAGCTCGTTGCTGGAAGGAAGCATGGAGTTCCGTTTCCCGGTCAGTCGCCAACTCTGGGAGGGAGCGGCATTCCTGGATTTTGGCCAGGTATGGGAGGAAGAGCTGGGGGTAGATCTGGCTGATCTGGAGTTCACCCCTGGAATGGGATTCCGGTACCTGAGCCCCATCGGGCCCATCCGGGTCGACCTGGCCTACCGCTTCGATTCCGGGAGCCAGCTTCAGGTCGTGACGTCACAGATCAGGCCATACGATCCTGAGATTGATGAGAAAACCGCACGGTTGGAGGGGCCGGTCGGGCCGCTGGACTGGGTGGAGGATGAAAGTCTGGCCGTCCTGGGGAACACCGTCTTCTACGGCGACTTCGATACCTGGTCCCTGCGCAGGTTCCAGCTTCACCTCTCCATTGGGCAGGCGTTCTGATCATGCTTTGGCCCGGGGGTCTCACTCGCCTCGTCACGCGATCGGTCACCTTCCTGGGGATCGTCGTGCTCTGCCTGGGAGTCTTCTTTACACAGACGCCCAGGGGAAAAGAGCTGGTTTTCCGGGAGGTTTTGAGGCGAATCGAGGGGGGCTTGGCGGGTACCATCGAGGTCGCTGAAATCTCCTCTCCCGGGCTCTTCGGTGAGTCCACCTTTCGGGGGGTCCGAATCGTCGGGGAGGACGGAAGGCCCTTCCTGGTCGCAGACTCGATCCGGGCCAGGATCTTTCCGCCTCCACTCTTCCGGGGGGACCTCGTATTCACCAGGGTAGCTTTATGGGGTCCGGAGGTTCGACTCGAACGCCTGCCCGACCAGCCACGGATGAACGTCTCGGCCATCTTCGCACCGCCCCCCCCGGGGGATACGGCAGCCGAGGGATCCATCGGTCCAGACTCCGAGGCCGAGGTCGGTGAGGAGCTCGATCAAGGAGAAGGCCTCCACCCTCGGGCCGAAGGCCAGGACTCGGCGCCGGGGGTCGATTCGATCCCGGTACCCCTTCAGGAACCGGGGCAGCGGACCCGAGGTAGGACCATCGCCATCCGGGACGTAGAAATCCACGATGGCAATCTACACATTCTCCTCCCTGCCCCAGCCTCGGTGCTGGCCTCAGGCCAGGTCCCGGTGGAGTTTGGCGAGGACGGGAGGCCTTCCGTCAGGCGACGGAGTTTCCTCGACATTCAACTCGCGGTCTCCGACTTCGTTGTTCGGTCTCCCCACCAACAGGGAGAAAGGTTCCGTGTGGATTCCCTCTCCTTTCGAGGGGAGGTGTGGCCGAACCCATTCTCGGTAGAGAACCTCGTGGGGCAGGTGATCAGGGAACCGGGCCGGCTGAACGCCGACCTGGAAGAGGCCCGGCTTGCGGCCTCCCAGGCCCAAGGGAGTCTGGAGGTTGGGTGGGGAGAGCCCCTTGGCACCTGGGTCTCGGTACAGGGGACCTCCGACGGCCTGTCTCTCCGGGACCTCTGGTGGCTCGAGCCTCGCCTCCCAGCGGGACGAGCTACCGGGCCCTTCGAACTGCAGCTCCGGAACGGTGATCTTCTCCTGGACTTCCTGGGGACTCGCCTCTCCCTACCCCCGGGGAACCTGAGGGCCCGAGGGGGACTCCGCCTGGGTACCCCCCTGGAGTTGGAGAACCTCAATCTCGACCTCACCGACGTGGACCTGGATGTCCTGGACCCGTGGCTCCCCGAGCCTCTGCCCCTGGGCGGCTTGGCCGGAGGAGTTCTGTTCCTGGACGGCGGTCCGGCGGACCTGACTGTGGATGCCGACCTGACCCTCCTTCGTCCCGACTCCAGCGGGATGACGGAGGCCCAGATCACTGGGACCTTTCACCAGGGAGATTCCCTGGGCGTCACCGACCTCATGGCAACCTTTGCGCCCCTGGACTGGGGAACCTTCGGAGACATGATCTCCTCCCAGGCCCTCCAGGGGCCTGGAGCCCTTCGGATGGAGGCCAACGGGTTCCTCCCCTCCGGGATCAGCATCAATGCTGAGGCGACGCATGTGCCCACGGGCCTTCCTCCCAGTCGAGTGACAGGAAGGGGGACGGTCCAAAGGACCCCCGAAGCCATCATGCTCAACGTGAACGGTGAGTTGAGCCCCCTTTCATTCACTTCTCTCGGTAGCCTGTTCCCGGACCTCCCGTTGACGGGGGAGATATCCGGACCGGTTTCCTTTCAGGGTCCTCTCTCGGACGTTACGGTTCAGTCGGAACTCCTTACCTCAGCGGGCCCCTTGGGGTTTCGGGCTCGTTTCGATGCCCGGAATCCGGCGAACCGATATTCGGTGGAGTCTGACTTCCAGGAGTTCCTCCTTTCACGCCTGGTGCCCAAGCTCCCCGACCCTACCAGACTGACCGGGAGAGTCGTGGCCTCCGGAAGTGGAATCAGCTTGGAATCCCTTGCTGGAAACGCCTCGGCCTTCTTGCGGCGGGGGGAGGTCGGTTCGGTCCAAATCGATACGGCCATGGTTCAGGGCACCGTGTCGGGAGGGTTACTCCGACTGGACTCACTTCTGGCGGAGACAAACCTGGGGTGGGTTCGGGCTGGCGGAGGCTTCGGCATCTCATCCGACTCCCGCCCAGGGGTCCTCACCGTTGAGGTCGAGAGCCAATCCCTGGAAGGCCTCAGACCTTTCTTCATGGGTGAGATCCCTCTTATCAGGGAGGACCTGACGTCCTTCGAAGAAGGCCTCCTGATTGCGGAAGGGGTGGACCTGGACACCATCCCTTCCCTCGAAGAGGTGGCGTTGGACGGGCGCCTTCAAGGCAGGGCTGTTCTGGAGGGAGGTTTGGGCCGCTTCTCGGGAGAAGGCGAAATCTCGGTGGAGGATCTTCGGTACCGTAGTGACTTCCTCAAGGGGGGAAGGTTCACCTTCTCGGGCTTCGACTTCCCAGGGGAAGACCTTCGGCTCGATGGCGTCCTCGAGACGGACTCTCTGTCGATCCGGGAGTTCAGCTTCATCGCCGGGGAAGCGGAGTTGAACCTTGGACGACATGATGGTCGGGTGCGTGCCATCGCCATACGTTCGGACGAAGAAGAGTATCGGGCCGGGGGGACCTTCGCCCTGGACACGCTGGTCGGGCGGGTTGACCTGGATGAGTTGACGCTTCGGTTCGATTCGGTTCGCTGGAATCTGGGTGGCCCCGCCTCGGTGCTGTGGAGTCCCCAGGGCACAGAGGTCAGAGACTTTCGTTTGATTCGTCCTGGAGTTGGGGGAATGAGGATCCGAGCCGATGGGTACCTTCCTCTCCGGGGGGACGGGGACTTCGAGCTCGAGGTAGAAGGGCTCCAATTGGACCGGGTGGCAAGATTCACCCAGATGGATGATCCGCTGGAGGGTCTCCTGCACCTCCGGATGCGCGTTGGCGGAACGGCGGAGAGTCCATCCATGGTCGGAACGCTTTCCGGAGAGTCGCTCCGTTTCAGGGAGTATACCCTGGCCGGGTTGGACTCAGAATTCGAGTACCGGGATCAGCGCCTGACGGGGGAAGCCTGGGCTTTGGAAGGAGGGCGTCAGGTCCTGGCCGTGGAGGGCTCTTTCCCCGCCGACCTCCGGGTCAGGCCGGAGTCGGGACGTCTTCCAGAGGCACCGGTGGATCTGACCGTCGCCGTGGACTCCTTCCCGGCGGCTCTCGCCCTGGTAACGGTTCGGGCTCTGGAGGAGGTGGACGGAGCCTTGTCCGGGCAGTTCCAGTTGGGTGGGACTCCGGCCCAGTTGGCTCCCGTGGGGGCTCTGCACCTGGGGGACGGGTCGACCTTCGTCCCGGGGCTTGGCGTTCGCTTCCAGGAGGTGGACGCCGCATTTGCCCTCAATCCGGACGGAACGGTCCAGGTGGAGGGCACATTCCAGTCCCAAGGTACAGGTCGGGTGAATGGGACCGTGTTCCTTCACCCCCTTACCGATCCGACTCTGGATTTGACCCTGAGTGCGACGGAGCTCCTGGCCGTTGCCCGGAGGGATGTCGAGGCACGGGTGACGGGCCAGGTGGAGATCACTCAGAGGTACCGGCTTCCGCGAGTGGAGGGGAGCCTGCGGGTGGATGGAGGGGTCCTGATGGTCGAGGAGTTTGCGCGGAGCGCCGAGGTCGTGGACCTCTCCGACCCATCCTTCCTGAATGTGATGCAAGAGGCAGGGAGCCTGAGACCGATGGTGGAAGCCACCCAGAACCCCTTCCTCCAGAACCTCAGGCTGGACGTCGAGTTGTCCATGTCCCGCGGGAGTTGGTTGCGTGGGAAGGACATGAACGTGGAGATGAACGGCGATCTCCAGGTCTTCTGGGATCGGACGGAGCGGGACCTGGCCATGGTCGGGGAACTGGAGGCTATCCGAGGGTTCTACACCGTTCTCGGGCGCCAATTCCAGGTGCAGGAGGGGGGCGTGAGCTTCATCGGGACCGCTGGGGTCAATCCGAACCTCGATCTGGAGGCCCTCCACAGGCTTCGCACCCCGGAGGACGAAGACCTGGAGGTCACCGCCACCGTGGAGGGAACCCTCCTGAGCCCACGGATTTCTCTGAGCTCCAATGCGAACTATGCCATCGCAGAATCGGACCTGGTGAGTTATCTGATCTTCGGGCGTCCTACCTATGCTCTGGCATCTGGCCAAAACAACCTGGTGCAAGGGGCTGCCGGGTCGCTATTGGGGGCAGCCGGAGGGGCCACCGCCAACCTGGCCCTTGGGACGATGGGAAGCCAGCTGGGGTCTGTAGTTGCTCGGGACTTCGGGTTGGATTACCTGGCCATCAGCCAGGGAGACTACATCGATCCCTTCGCGGGGGCCTTTGGATGGGGAAGCACCTTGGCCGCGACCCAGGTGGAGATTGGCCAGTACCTTACGGAGGATCTCTTCGCAGCCCTCATTTGGCGCCCTCTGGGCGACCTCGGCTCCGGCAACAAAGCCAATCGATTCGCCGGCCTCCGGTTGGAGTGGCGCCCGCTGGACTTCTGGACCTTGGAGGGGTTCTACGAAGACCAACTGGCTCGGAGCCCCCTCTTCCGGTCCATCGGCTTTCAACAACCGAAGATCCTCGGGTTCTTCTTCTGGCGGGAGTGGGGCTATTGAAGGGGAAACCACTCCGCCATTTTAGGGGTAAATAGGAGGTCCGGAACCGGTATCGAGTTCCGGGCTTTTGTGCTGAGATCAATTCTCCTTTGGGAGGTCGAACGATGCAGTTCGCGAAGGTCTTTGTTTTGATGGCGGGTCTCACCGCTCTCCTGGCGGCTTTCGGGGGGTATTTCGGCGGCCAGAGCGGTGCGATCCTGGTGTTTTTCCTGGCCGCCGCCATGAATGTGGGGATGTATTGGTTCAGCGACCGTCTGGTCCTGAAGATGTACCGGGCCCGGATCATTGGGCCCGAGGATGCCCCGGAGCTGTACCAGATGGTGGACCGGCTCCGTCAGCGGGCGGGCCTCCCCATGCCGGTGGTGGCCATCGCAGCGTCCGAGCAACCCAACGCCTTCGCCACAGGGCGGAATCCGAGAAAGGCGGTGGTATGTTTCACCGCCGGAATTCTCCGGGCTCTGCCCCCCCAAGAGTTGGAAGGCGTGACCGCCCATGAGCTGGCACACATCAAGCACCGCCATATGCTTACTGGAACCGTAGCTGCCACCATGGCCGGGGCGGTCGGAATCCTGGCCACCATGGCCAGGTGGGCGGCCATCTTCTCCGGTGGCCGGGACGACGACCGAAATCCCATCGGGCTCATCGTCATGTCGATCGTGGCACCCATCGCAGCCATGATCATCCAGTTTGCCATCAGCCGACAGAACGAGTTCCAGGCGGACCGGACGGGTGGGCAGATATCCGGCAACCCCATGGGCCTCGCCGGCGCCCTGGAACGGCTGGAAGCCTCTGCAAAGAGGATCCCCATGCAAGTGAGCCCCTCGGCGGCCCATCTTGCCATCGTGAACCCCCTCGCAGGGCGCAAAGGGGGAATGTTGAGCCTCTTCCGCACCCACCCCGACACGGCTGAGCGGGTTGCTCGGCTGCGTGAGCAGGCGAGTCTCGGCAATCCCTAAGGGGGTGGAACCGGTGTCGAAAACCGTGGGAATTCTGGGTGGAATGGGGCCCATGTCCACCGTCGATCTCATGCGGATGGTCACGAAGGGGACTCCGGTCAAACACGAGCGGGAGCATCTCCGGATTCTCGTGGATTCCAGACCTCAGATCCCGGATCGGCCTGCGGCTCTCATGGGAACCGGGGAGTCCCCGGTTCCCATGATGCAGGAGTCGGCAAGGGCCCTCGAACGCTGGGGAGCCGACCTCATCGCCATTCCCTGCAACACCGCCCACGGCTTCCTGGCCGACGTGCAAGCCGCGGTGGACATCCAGGTCCTGGATATGATCGGCCTGGTGGGACGTGAGCTGGCCCGGACCCTTCCTCCAGGGGCACCGGTGGGCTTGCTGGCCACTGCGGCGGCGGGGAAGGCGGGCGTTTTCCACGACAAACTCCCAGGCTTCGAGTTGGTGATCCCGGCATCGGAGGTTCACGAACGGCTGGTGGCCTCGGCCATCCTCCAGGTGAAGTTGGAGGATACGGTAGAGGAGCCCCGGGCCAAACTCCTCGAGGCGGTGGATACGCTGGATCCAAAACCCCAGGCGGTCATCGCCGGGTGCACCGAGGTAGAGCTGGCCCTCGCCGGTGCCCAAGTCCCGTTCCCCATCTTCCTCCCCATGACCCTTCTGGCTCAGGAGATTGTCCGGCAAGCCTGGGAGGCATAGCGGGTCGCCGCCGGGGGGTCGGAGAAGCAAAGACCTCGGGTGGGTTGGGTCCCCCCCCGGTCCCTATTCCGGGGGGAGCAGCGGATTGAACCTCCGGCCACCCTTGGGTTATTGTTTCTGGCTATGGCTCAAGAATCCCTCATCATCCGTGGCGCCAGAGAGCACAACCTCCGGGACATCGATCTGGAGCTCCCCCGGGAGAGCCTCGTGGTCATCACCGGCCTCTCTGGGTCCGGCAAATCCTCCCTGGCCTTCGATACCATCTACGCCGAAGGCCAGCGTCGGTACGTGGAGTCACTTTCGGCGTACGCTCGCCAGTTCCTGGGCCTCATGGAAAAGCCGGATGTGGATGCCATCGAGGGCCTCTCGCCGGCCATCTCCATCGAGCAGAAGACGGTAAGTCGAAACCCACGCTCCACCGTCGGCACCGTGACCGAGGTCTACGACTACCTTCGGCTGCTCTGGGCCCGGTTAGGGATCCCTCACTGTCCCGAGTGCGGAAGCCCGGTTCTACGCCAGTCCTCTTCCCAAATGGTGTCACGCCTGCTGGAACTCGAGGAGGGCACGCGAATCGAGGTTCTGGCCCCCCTTGTTCGGGGACGGAAGGGGGAGTTCAGAGAGCTTTTCGAACGGGCCCGGAAAGAGGGATTCGTCCGGGTGAGGGTGGACGGTGAGACCTACGACCTCACTGAGCCACCCTCCCTGAACCGCTATGAGAACCACGACATCTCGGTGGTGGTGGATCGCCTGGTCGTCAAGCGCACCGAGCGGGATCGTTTGGCAGATTCGGTGGAGACTGCTCTCAGGGCCGCCGGGGGTGTCGTCGAGGTCATGGAGCACCGGAAGGGAGGGGCCGAGTTTCACCTGTTCAGCGAGCGCTACGCCTGCGCCAGCTGCGGCATCAGCTTGCCGGAGTTGGAGCCCCGCCAGTTCTCCTTCAACTCTCCCTACGGGGCCTGCGAAGATTGTGGTGGCCTGGGAACCCGGAAAGAAGTGAACCCCGAGTTGGTGGTATCGGACCCCGGCCTCTCCCTTCTGGAGGGAGTCATCCTTCCATGGGGTGAGCCCTCGGGCCACGTGAGGAACTCCATCCTGAAAGGACTGGCCCAGGCGTACGAGTTTGATCCCAAGGATCCCTGGGGTACCCTCGCCCCGGAGGTTCAGGAGGCTCTTCTCCACGGCTCAGGGAAGATGAAGATTCGGTTTCCCTATCATTCCAAACGTTTCGATGGACACTACGAAGACGTTTGGGAGGGGGTCGTGGGAAATGTGGAGAGGCGTTACCGGGAGACGAAATCCGAGGCCGTTCGGGCCCAGCTCGATGAGTACCTTTCCACACTCCCCTGTACGACCTGCCATGGGAGTCGGCTGAGCCCCCAGTCTCTGGCTGTGACGGTGGGCGGTCGCTCGCTGGGGGACCTGGTAGACCTTTCAATCGATCGGGCGTTGACTTTCCTGAACTCCCTCCCGGTGGAGGGCGAAGAGGTACCCAGGGACATCGAGATGGCACCGGGGCCCAAGCTGGCCGGGGAGATCGCTGGACCCATTCTCAAGGAGGTACGGGAGCGGTTGGGGTTCCTCATCAATGTCGGGTTGGAGTATCTGACCCTCGGGCGCTCCGCCGATTCTCTTTCAGGCGGCGAGGCCCAGCGGATTCGGCTGGCCACCCAAATCGGCAGCCGCCTGGTGGGGGTCCTGTACATCCTGGATGAGCCGTCTATCGGACTTCATCAACGGGACAATCATCGACTCCTGGAGACCTTGAAACAGCTCAGGGATCTGGGGAACACCGTTCTGGTCGTGGAACACGACGAGGACACCATAAGGCAGGCAGACTTCATCGTCGACCTGGGGCCTGGCGCCGGGCGGGCGGGAGGGGAGGTGGTGGTTCAGGGGACGCTGGACGACGTTCTCGAGGCTCCTGATTCTCTTACCGGAGCCTACCTGACCGGAAAGCGAAAGATCGCCCTCCCCCAGGAACGGCGCCCGGTGGACATGGAACGGACCGTCACGGTCCGGGGGGCCAGGGAGCACAACCTGGACCGGATCGATGTTCACTTCCCGCTAGGGGCTTTCGTGGCCGTTACAGGCGTGAGCGGATCCGGGAAGTCCACCCTCGTCACCGAGACCCTCTACTACGCCCTGGCTCGGCATTTCTACCGGACCCGCGTGGTGGCTGGAAAGCACGACGGTATAGACGGCCTGGACCTCGTGGACAAGGTCATCGATGTGGACCAGTCCCCCATCGGGCGGACTCCACGGTCCAATCCGGCAACCTACACGGGGCTCTTTACACCCATCCGGGAGCTCTTTGCCTCTCTCCCCGAGGCCCAGATGCGGGGGTATGCACCGGGGCGGTTCTCCTTCAACGTGAAGGGGGGCCGCTGCGAAGCCTGCCAGGGAGATGGCCTGGTCAAGATTGAGATGCACTTCCTCCCGGACGTTTATGTCCCCTGCGACGTTTGCAGGGGGCGCCGATACAACCGGGAGACGCTTGATGTCTACTACAAAGGGCGAAACATCGCCGACGTCCTGGACATGACGGTGAACGAGGCCTTGGAGTTCTTCGAGGCGGTACCCCGAATCAAAGCGAAGCTCCAGACCCTCCACGATGTCGGGCTGGGATACGTCCATCTCGGCCAATCCGCCACCACCCTGTCTGGGGGGGAGGCCCAGCGGGTGAAGCTGGCGGCGGAGCTCTCGAAACGGGCCACCGGGAACACCTTTTACATTCTGGATGAGCCTACCACCGGCCTCCATTTCGAGGACGTTCGGGTCCTCCTGGAGGTGCTCCACCGACTGGTCGATCTCGGGAACACGGTGGTGGTGATCGAGCACAACCTCCAGGTGATCAAGACGGCGGACTGGATCATCGACCTCGGTCCCGAGGGTGGGGAGGCCGGTGGACGGATCGTAGTGGAGGGGACGCCGGAGGAGGTCGCTCGTACCCCGGACTCCTATACCGGCCAGTATCTGGTAACCGCCCTGGGAGTCCCAGCTTCTTGACGACGATATCTTTTTCGCCTGTTCTTTTGTTGGCCTCAGCTGGTGGCTGGCGGACAGTCGGAGACCCCGCTTGGGCCGGGTGTTAGAATACCTGGTTTGAGGAAATCCAATTTCAACTGTGAGTATAAGAATGCCTGCGCGTCTTTCCAAAGCTGTACTCCTACTTCTTCTCGCGTCCCTAGCAGGGACTCCGGCGGAGGTTTCCGGCCAGAATTTCAGGGTGTTCTTGAGGATTGCCGATCCTGAGACCGGAACCGTGGCTGAGGTTTCCGACCGGCTCCGAGGAGCCATCGAAGGGGCCGGATGGACGGTTCTCTCGAGCCACGAGGCCGGCGTTCGTGCCGAGGATTGTGCCTTCCGCGCCCAGGTATTTACCGTGAATTGGCCGGAATACACCCGGGTGGCCATGTCCCAAGGAACCCATGGCGCCTTCGCAGCCCCCCTCCGGATCTCGGTCTTTGAGGATGAGCTCGGCGTCCATGTGGTGGCGGTGAACCCCCAGAGCATCAACCGCACCATTGTGGCTGAGGAGGGGATGGGACAGGAGTGGACCCGGTTGGCCCAGGAGCTCCGCCAAACATTGGCCCAGGGGATGGGAGAAACCCCTGTGGATGGACAGCTCGGCCAGAGGCGCGGAGAGGGGCGGATCGGGCGTACCATGGGCATCATGGCGGGGGGGCCCTTCCTGGGAAAGTTGAAGGAAGTTGCCACGATCCCGGTGAGTGAGGGCAGCGTGCAGGAGGTGGCCGAAAGGATCTACAGCCAGCTCCAGGCGGCTGGGCCTGGGAAGGAGTGGGGGATGCGCCCCGTATTCAATTGGTCGATTTCCGACGACGTCGCTGTCCTGGGGTTCACCGGGGAGGAGATGGAGGCCAGCTCCTTCTCCATCGTTGGCCGGGGCGCGGACAAGAGTCGCTCCGACATGGCCTGCCCGGGGTTGGATCACTCCGCGGCGTATCCATTGAACGTACTCCTGGCCCGGGTGGGAGAAGAAATTGAGATCACCCTGGTCGATGAGATGTACCGGATGAAGATGTTCTTCGAAGATGCCGGGAAGATGAAGTTTGCCCGGAACATGGGGATGCCCGGGTCCATCGAGGACGAGATCAAGGACATGATCCGGGCCTCCCTCTTTTAGAAACGGACGCCGGGTATTACTCATAACCATCTCACCGGCGCCCCCCAGCGCGTGAGCGGACGGATACGAAACTGCTACTTTTGCGCGGACGTAGTGTTTTGAAGTATTTCCGCGAAGATATTGACGGGTGCGGCCGGCCAGTCCGGGCGCTTCCTTGAAGCTCCAACCACCCAGGGAGAAGGGTCCATGGTTACCCGAGAAGATCTTGAGAGCTTCCTGATCCGAATGGATCTGGATTTCAATGAGGTGGACGAGGGGATGTTTCTCGTCGAACCGGCGAATGACGGAGCACCGGTGGTGGTTCACCACACTCCCCCACTCCTCGTGGTTCGCCTGAAGGTCATGAGTCTCCCGGCTGAGAAGGCGCTCGGGGCGCTGTATGAGAACCTTCTGGTCTGGAATGCGACCGATGTCGTTCATGGAGCCTACGGGATCGAGGAGGGAGACCTGATCCTCACCGATACCCTGGAGCTGGAGACTCTGGACTTCCCTGAACTGCAGGCCTCCCTGGAGAGCATGCAAATGGCGGCGTCCAGCCATATAGAGACGATCAAGTCGCTGGCCAGCAGCGGCCAGGAGGACTGAAGCAATGGGGATTTTCCAGAAGTTTTCGACCTTATTGAAATCGAACATCAATGATCTGATCGCCCGGGCGGAAAACCCGGAGAAGATGCTCAATCAGATCATTCTCGACATGCGGGACCAGCTGGCCAAGGCAAAGCGGGAGGTGGCGGCGGCCATCGCCGATGAGCGGAAGCTCCGGGCCCAGCTGGACGATGAGATCAAGCAAACCCGGGATTGGGAACACCGGGCTATGCTGGCTGTGAAAGAGGGCAGGGACGACCTGGCAAAGCAGGCACTGATCCGCCAGCAGGAACATGCGCAGCGGGCCGCGACTCTGGAGCAGACCTGGGGGGCGCAGGCCCAGGAGACGGAAAAGCTCAAGGGCTCACTTCGCCAGCTGAACGACAAGATCGAGGAAGCCAAGCGGAAGAGAAATCTTCTCATCGCGAAGCAGAAAAGAGCTCAGGCCCAGAGACGTATCCACGAGACCATGTCGGGGCTTTCGGACACCTCCGCGTTCGAAGCCTTCAACCGAATGGCAGAGAAGATCGAAGAGTCTGAGAGGCGCAGCCTGGCCCAGGCAGAGGTGGCCGAGGCTCTCTCCGGAGACACCCTCGAAACCGAGTTTCTCCAGTTGGAATCCGGTGGAGGAGACGCCGATGTGGAAGACCGGCTCATGGCATTGAAGGCTGAGATGGGTCTGATCGCTGCTCCGGCAGCCGAGAAACCCAAAGCCATCACCTCAGGAGAAGAGGATGATGAGGAGGAGGAGGAGGAGGGAGTGGAGGCAGAGGCAAAGGCGCCAGAGGAAGCTCCGGTCGCGGATGCCGTGCTCCTGGAGGAGTTCGAACAGCTGGAAAAGAAGGGACCTGAGCCGAACTAGGCTGTCTCCCTGTCTTTGGAGGCCCAGGGCGGTGCACCCTCTCGAGGGTGCGCCGCCCTTTCCAATCCCCACTCCGCCCCCGATTATGGCAGAGAGTTTTCCCGCCCCTTGCGAAAAGGGTCCGCAAACCCCTGAACGAAGGAAAAGAACGCCATGAGCCTGGTTTTCCTCAACGGCGAGTTTCTACCGAAAGCAGACGCCTACATCTCCGTGGATGACCGCGGTTTCCTCTTTGGCGACGGCATCTATGAGGTCACGGCAGCCTACCGAGGAAGGCTCTTTCGCTTCCCTCGGCACCTGGCTCGGATGAACCGTGGCCTGGGGGCTCTCCGGATCGACTTCGATGTTTCCGGGTTGGAGGAGATCCACAAGCAGCTCCTGGAGAAAAATGACCTTCTCCAGGCCGAGGTTTCCTATGTCTACCTCCAGATCACCCGGGGTGTCGCAAAGCGCACGCACAAGTTCCCTCCAGGGCCCGTCACGCCGACCCTCTACATGTTCGCCGGTGAGTACAAACGGCCACCAAGGGAACGATGGGAAGAGGGATACCAGAGCGTGACGGTGAACGACGTTCGGTGGGCCCGGAGAGATCTCAAGACCATCCAGCTCCTGGCCAATGTCCTTGGTGCCCAGGCCTCGGCAGATCACGGGGTGGATGAGATCGTCTTCGTGAATGAGGGCATGGCCATCGAAGGGTCCCACAACAACTTCTTCATGGTCTTCGGTGACACCGTGGTCACCCATCCGCTTTCGAATCAGATCCTGCCAGGGATCACTCGGGAGGTCGTGGTGGAGCTGGTCCGAAAGCTGGGCTACGGGCTGGAGGAGCGTCCGGTCACCGTCGAGGAGATGTACGGTGCCGACGAAGCCTTCCACTCCGGGACACTCTCGGAAGTGAAACCCTGCGTGGAGATCGACGGCAGGGTCATCGGCGATGGGAAGGTGGGGCCCGTGACCCGGGCCCTCTTCGATGCCTTCCTCGAGGCAACTGGCTGAACTGGATGAGCTTCGGTGCTTTAAC